>NZ_CALHFB010000009.1:0-9491 GCF_938029165.1 uncultured Anaerofustis sp. | reverse complement strand
ACATAAAAATCTCGATATTCGAAATGGTCTTATAATGATGATAAGTGTTTTGCTTTTCACCGTTGTCGGAAGTTATGTTTCAAGCTTAGTACCTTCAACTACGATGGGTAATTTTTCAGTTTTTATGACATTTCTTCTTGGAATTAAATTCATCATAAGACCTGTTATGACTACAAAGGAAGCCATGGAGGGTGTGTCTGCTAAGAAACGTGCCATACAATCAGTTGTATGCGGCGTATTAATCGGCTTTATATGTGGCTTCATCGGTGCCGGCGGTGGTATGATGATGCTGCTTATACTTACCTCTGTTCTTGGATATGAGCTGAAAACTGCTGTCGGAACAAGTGTATTTATTATGACTTTTACAGCACTCACAGGCGCTGTATCACACTTTGCGATTGGTGGAATACCTGATATAACTGTGTGGCTATTATGTATCGTATTTACACTTATATGGGCAAGAATAGCAGCTATCTTTGCAAACAAAGCTACTCCTGAAACACTTAACCGTGCAACAGGAGTCATACTTGTTATACTAGGCATAGTAGTTATGCTTTTCTCATACCTTGGATAATATCACCAGACTAAATATCTCAATAAATGCTGTACTGACGTAGCAGGAATTATGCTTCTTTGACTTCTTTCTGCCTGCTGTCTTTTCTTTCAAATATTGCTCTGAAGATAAAACGTACAAATGGTCCACAGTAAAACATCTGATAAAGTATTGCCATAGGGAAATTCATAGCCCATGTCTTAACCCACGTACCAAAAGATGGTTCCTTAAAAAGTATTGTTGCAACAAAACTCATAACAGGACACATAATACAGCATATACATATAGATATTGCATATGTGATAAACTGTGGTCTGTCCGTTGGCTTCATAACAGTAAATGCCAGCAGCCTTGCCAGCCTTCCAACTATAAAGAACTCGAGAATAAATGCAACTGGTACCATTATTGGTAACTCGTGTAATGCAGCAATAAAAGTTGTTCCATCAACTGTTCCTGTGTTAAGAGCTATATTATAAACAACCATTCCATAAACCATAATAGCTGCCATAATAATTGTGAATATTACTTCCTGAAATTTGTTTTTTGGCATAAAAAAATCCTCCTTAATGATAACTTAACTCAATGTGTTGTTCGTTATCATCCAGGAGGATGTTTCGTTTCCAATAAAACCATTTAAAGCCTGCATATTCTATCATATAAAAAGCTGTACAGTCAAGTGTTTTTACTCTATTGTAATAATGTTGAATCATTTCAAATGAACCTTTTACTTTTTTATCTAATTTTTTAATTTCCTTTTCTGATGAAGATAAATTTATATCTTTTTTTAATTTAATTATATTATCAACTTCTTCAATTAAATATTTTATACGACTTGCAATTTTTTTTTCTGTTTTCTTATCCATAATATTAGTTACCCCTATTCCTCGTATTTAATATATATTTAATTCTAACATCTAATATATGTAACATCAATTAGAATTTTGTAAGAATAAATATTATTATATATTACTTTATTTTTGCGGTTATACCGCATACATAAGCCTTAATGTTTAAAGATTATGTATGGGGTGTAATTCTTCGATTTGAAGAATTATTTAAAATAAAGTTATTTTCTTCGTTTTGAAGAATAATATAGAACTCTATTTTTCTTCAAATTTTAATTTTGTTATAATTTATTAACGCAAACCAATTTTCTTCGATTTGAAGAAAATATAGTAACATAATAAACATTCTTCGATTTGAAGAACGGCTGATTTTATCATATACTTTCTTCATTATGGAGAATTATAGTAATGCTTATTTTTTCTTCGAAATGAAGAAAGTAATAAAATTTACTCAAAATTCTTCAAAACGAAGAATTATATAAAAAGAGAAAACCCATTTTATTCGGTTTTCTCTTCAAATTCTTTATTAAACATTGCCGCATATGCATCAAAAAGTTCTGCTTCATCAGCCTTACTTTCTTCAATATCTTTATTTTCAAATAAAGGAAATGGTTTATCCGGATATTTTGCATTCTCAGAAAGTACATTTGCAACCGCATGGGAAACGTATATCCCGTTTATCCAAGATAAATAATTGTTTTTTTCTATTTCTTTCTTTTCTTTTTCTTCATATGACTTTATAAAGGGTATCACTTTCCTTGGAGTAAGCCTCCAAAACAAATCATAATCCACCCCTATCATTAGAGCATTAGGTAAATAAAAATCTTCTATAAGTTCTTTAAAAGAATTATATCTTACCTTTTCCTTTATGTTTTTTACTTCTTCGTTCCTTTGCTCGTTTAAGAGCTCTGTTTCTGGCTCTTGTTGAGAGCTTGAAAAAAACCGCTTTCTTCCACCGCCTTATTTATTTCTTCGAGCATTTCATCCAAAGAGCCTCCGTTCTCAAGATGTTCTTCCATTTCTTTTCCCGCTTTTTCATAATCGCCGTTCATTGCAAGGGCTAAAAAACCCCTTACTGTGGATAATATTTTTTTGTCCATATCAGTTAGAGAAATACCCATTTCCTCTAAAGTACATATCGTATTGAAATTAAGTTCCGGTATAGTATAATTTTTGTTATTAATGATCATTTTTGATTTCCTTTCATAAAAAATATTTTATAAAATACTTTTGGTAATTGTCAGGAGGGGAATTCCCCTCCTTATATTTATGTAATTAAGCTGCTTTAGTAATTTTAGAACCGGGAAGTACAACAACTTTCATATCTACTGCCGCATTTAAACCTGCGCCAACGATTAAAGCATTGTGTTTACCGCTGAATGAATATTCGGTTTCGCCGAAGTTTACTTTGTATGTTAAGTCTAAACCTTCAGCTCCCACTAATTGTTCAAATACAGACGCATCATAGTTAGCAACGAATTCCATAGCTGCCATACCTTTGATACCCGGGATGAATTTTTGTGAGTCATCTGATAGACATGTAACTTCGATAGCTGCAGGAGCTGCTCCTAAATCAGGGAATGATTTGATTGCAACATCGATATTAATAGGTGTTTCTCCTTTTGTTCCTGTAATATTTAAAATTGTTCCTTGTGTACTGATTGCCATTGTTATTTTCTCCTTTAAATCTTTATTTTGTTTGTTTTATCAGCTCTACTATAGCCTCTGCCAAGTCGAGCTTTTCATCTTCTCTGCAGGTCATTTTTGGTATTATGGTTTCATATTGTTCTTTGAATATTCCGCCTTCCACAAATGTCTCCTTTACCTTTAAGTTTAAAAGGGCGCTGTCGTAGGCTTTCCTGATACTTTTTATATCATTCAAAAGCTTAGAATTTTCCTTGTCTTTTTCATCAAGCTTGTCCATCAGTAAAAGTATATCTTTTTTATATTTCTTATATTTTTCATTCACCTCGTCAAATCTGAACTTTGGTATCATGAGTACTTTGGACTGCACGGGATTTTCATTTACAAGGATACTGTCATTCTCTCCTGCCAAACCTTATCCCTCCTTTCTGTTTGTTTTCGCTGTCATTCAGCGTAGTCCTTTATTTAAGTATCGCCTTAAATAAGCGCTATATAAAATAGGAATAAATAAGTTAAAGAACTGATAATAAATGTTGTTTTTTTCTTTCTTATTTACCCTACTATAAGCATGATCAAACTGTTTTCTTTAAATAAATAGTCGTCTCTTTTCTGTAACCGGAAGTAGAAGGATATAGATTTGTAGTCATATCCATAACCTCATATCCGTCAGAAATCAGAGACGCAAGTTCGCTTTCTATATATTCGGGGTCACCCGAAATACACTTAACGTCTATCATAGTTACCTCCTTATCAAGGTTTTTTATATTAATCACTTACTGAAACAAACCAAACAGCAGTAAGTCTGCTTCATAGGAATTCCACCTCCCCGAGTGTCTCCGGGACGCACCTTGGTGTGACCCTGCTATGCGTAAGTATCATTATCCCTTTTATAACCTCGTCGCCTTAAAAGATATTTCTTTTATTTTGTACAGTAGTGTTGTAACAAGCGTTACCTTTATCGCAAGCGCACTTGTACCTCGGCTCTTTTATAAAAGAACGTATCTGATTTGTTTTTATTCACTTTTCAAACATCGTTAAGGTCGTTTTCCCTTCCTCATATCTTTAAGGAATTTTTCTCCTATTTAAGTACCCTTTTTGAAAATTATTTTTATAATTTTATATATTTAATGATTTTGATCATATATAAAAATAAATAAAACGGGGCACTACGCCTTGCTTCGCAAGATTTCGCGCCCCGCAGGTTCTGCTACTATTTTTCTGTCTTATCTAAATTTAAATATTAAAATTTTTAATAAATAATGTTCCGCCTACTTTTAATTAACTCATTTAAGAGGAATACCTACATTATATAAGTGAAGTATTTGCAGTATTTTTAAAATCTTTATTATTGATTTTGTATTATATAAACTTAATACTATTAATCAAGTTTGATATTTTATATAAATTTTAAAAGATAATCTTGATTTGATTAATATATAATTTTATTATGTATTTTATTTCTGCTCATATTCTTACCAAATCTCTACAAAATACTTTTTAACTTTAAAAGTATCATTTTTTTCCTTTTGTTTACAGCTTTCTGAGATAAAGAAAATATCTCCGCGATTTCTCTTTCCGATTTATTTTCAAAATAATATAAATCAATCAAACGCATTTCATCTTTACTCAGAGTCGATAAAGCCTTCCTTAAGCCCTCTTTTTCCATATCTTTTAACAGTTTTTCTTCGGGAGACATTTCAATAAGTCCTTCGTTAAATTCGAATATTATCCCCTTTTCTTTCATTCCTTCATATGAATACTCATTATCCCTTTTCTTTTTATCCAAATATTTTTCATGTTCTCTCTCTTTGTAATATGCCCTATATACATCCTCATTTACTTCTATTCTTTCATTCCTAACTAATAATGTTCTTATATTTTTATCCATGACTTTTCTCCTTTTCTTTTTTGAATTTTTAAGTAAGAAAAGTGAGTCACGGATATTTCGCCAAATAACACTGCCAATTGCTCATTGATATCTCCTAATTTGGGCATAAAAAAAGAGCCAAGGAAATCCTTGACTCTTAAAGCCTTTTATCGATAGGAATAAAAAAGGACCCAAACAAAGGTCCTTTATCCCTATAATAAAATTTTATCAAAATATCAGTTCACATACAGTAAAGCAAGTGTTCAATTACAGTTCCTATTTAGTATTAAAATATTAATCTAAATTTAAACCTACCATAAATACCCCTTTAATTCAGGAATTTTATAACCAAACAAACAGACGGAAAATAATCTTAAGGCCTCTTTTTTCCTCTTGTAAAAGGTGGTCCTTGAAATATTTAATTTTTCCGCAATCCTCTCCCCCGAACAGTGATTTTCGTTTATGTATAGATCATTCAATATAGTATAATAATCCATACCATATCTCGGATACTGTCTAAGCTGGCCTACAGCGCTTAGAATTGATGAAAGTATCAAAGATGAATATTCGTTCTTATCCACATTATCCAAAAATTCCTCTTTTTCCTTATCCGGTGCAAATATTTCAAACATCACATTTGCCCTTTTTAAGTCCCCTTCCCCTACTTCCAAAGCATAATCGTACATGTCATTTAAGGAGTTATTCGTAGCCCAAAGTACCGGAAGATAAAGCTCCAGTGCTAATTTTGACTTATTCATAATTTCTTTTTCATTGGTACATTCCAATTTTAACACCTCCAAATTAGTTAAATTATCAATCACTTTAATTCTATTTTATCGAATATTTGTTCTATAGTCAATATATTTTTAGAATATTTGTTCGATTTGTAGGGTAAAAAAAATACCCCATATAGAGATGTTAATAATATTAAGCATTATAGATAAAAACAAAATGAAATTTCAATCCATACATCTATTGAAAGATGCGACTGGGTATATGTAGAAATTATTATACATTTATTGGTTTTAATCCAGGCATCCCACATGGGATGCGAATTTTTCCTTTTTGTATTTATTAAATACAGAATGTTTCAATTCATGTACCATAATACAATGTACAAATAGTAAGTATTTAATAATGTTTTTTAATTAGAACTCAATTCACATACAACACAATATATTAAAAAAATTTTACACTAATCATTATAAACATAAAATTGTATCCAACTTTAAAAATAAAATATGAACTGCATTTATTAAATACGTAATTATTGACTACTCAATAAAATGCCGCCAAGTTGATATGCAAGTTTAACTTTTGCATCCCTTTTAGCGACTGCTTCAGCCTCCGAGGCTAGAGCGGAAATTTTGGTACTTTTGTTTTCAAAAGTACATATCGTTATTCAATCCACGCACCTCCTGCGAGGTGCGACGGGCATATCCTGTATTTATTAATTGTGATGTGATTGTTTCAATCCACGCACCTCCTGCGAGGTGCGACATAGATGACCCGACAGGATACATCAAGATATATGTTTCAATCCACGCACCTCCTGCGAGGTGCGACTCTACAAATCCTTTTAAATAGCCCATTACAGAATTTTATAAAATAGTACACTAAAATATATAAATTTTAAAACCCGCTAAATAAAAGGATTTTCAATTATAATAAAAATGTGAGCTTGAGGTTCGCAGTTTATAAAATAAGAGTTCCTGAAGGATCATAATTTTGTTTCGCACCCACATGCTCGATTTTACCCTTCCACTTATTTCCCAAGTAATAATATCTAAGGCTATCATTTTCCAAATCAATAATATCTTCCAGTTTATTTTTTAGTTTTAAAAAAGTTCCATAATCAATCAAACATTCAAATAAAGAATTTTGAACCCTTTGTCCATATTTTTCGCACTCTTTACTTACAAGTCTTAGATTTTTTCTCCCTCCGGCAGTCGTAGTATTCACATCATATGCAATAATCACAAACATAATATCACCTATTTGACTATAAAAGTCGGATAACTTTCTTTTCTTTCTCTTATCGTCCTGCTTAAAAGCTGGGCTTCTGCAAAAGGTATCAATCCGATTTCTATCTTTTCATCTATGTTCGGGTGTCTTAATATTTCTTTCTTTTTTTCCTGCCATGCATTAAGTATTATCGTCCTGCCTTCATCCGTCATTAAAATGGCTCCGCCCTCTTTTTCTTCAAAATGCTGTTTTTTGATTTGCCCTAAGTTTATTAGTGATAAAACTACTCTATCTACCAAATAGGCTCTGAAAGGTTCTATTAAATCCAATGCCAGCGAATTTCTTCCGGGTCTTATTTCATGAAAGAAGCCGACGGAAGGGTCTAATCCGACAGTTTCAATAGCTGATATGAATTCAAAAGACAAAATCGTATATAAATAAGAAAGCATACAATTGACATAATCCAAAGGAGGCCTTTTATTTCTCCCTTGTATATTAAAAATATCCTTCTTTTTTAGTATCATATCGTTGAATACTTCAAAGTATTTTCTGGCAACTATCCCCTCAAAACCTCTCAGGGCATCAATATCTTCAAAATCATAGACATGGCTTATGTTATTTTTAATATAATCGCTTACTTCAATAAGTCTTGAAACATCAACTTTTTCTTTATTATCTCTTATAGATCTGTTTAAAACATATCTGGTATTATATATTTTGGTCGCAACGATATCTTTTGAAAAGTCAAGACACCATTTTTTATCTTTATATAATTCATATTGTCTCATTCTAGTCGTGGAATTACCCCTTGTCCTGCCTGTTATTTTTGCTAAAAACTTACCGTTTGAAGACATAAAATAAAGCCCTATATTATTTTCACAGCATTTACCCATCAAAGCAGGACTAACTCCTCTGTAACCAAAGGAAACTATATTCTCGATATTTACCAAAGGAATAGAAAACTTTTCTTCATCTTCAAGCAAGACAACTATATTCTCATTCTTTAAAGATAAATAAGCATCGGGATTTTGCACATATAAAGTATTTAAAAGTTTTCTCATAAATCATTCCTCTTTATCAATTCTATTAATTTTTCTTTTGAATTTTTGTTTCTATAAGCAAAAGGCAGACAATTATCACGGATTGAACATAAATTACAATTTTGCTCTTCCCTGATTGGTATGATTTCATTTTTTGAAATATTTTCATTTATTAACCCTATAATATTTAAGACTTCGCTTCTCAATTTATTATCAAATTCGACTTTAAATCTTCTTTTTATCTTGTTATAAAATATTTCTCCGAATTCAATTTTAGTATCAAACATTTCCTCAAGACAAATAGCCTGAGCACAAAGCTGTAAAGCATCAGCGTTACTTTTTTCTTTCTTACCATTCTTATACTCTATGGGATTAATCTTCCATTTGCCTCTTTTACCCTTTACCTTTACAGCACTGTCATCCTCACTCTTTGTAAATTCAATGATATCAACTATACCGTATAGGTCTAACTCATCACTGTATACGGGAACACTGCGAGAATAAAAAGTATCCTTTCTTTTTTCTTTTATAAAAGGATTGTCAACCTTTCTATGTGTAATATTCCCCTCTACTATCTTATAATTTTCAGACCATACATTATCCAAATACATAAGAGAAAATCTATGCGGACAATAAGCGTACTGTTTTATCATAGAAATGGGGATATTATGTTCATTATTATAATCTGTCGTCATAATCAATCAACTCAACGCCTTCAGGCATATCATCAATTTTGATATCAACGCTATAATCATCGTATTTTCTCGGTATAACAACTTCATCTTTTTTCTTGACATTAATTCTATCAAAAAGCTTATGAGAAGAACAATTACCGAGTGCGTCTCTGTGTTTGAATACAATTAGTTTTCTAACGACCATTTTCCCTCTTGCAGCGGAATGGTCATGTTCAAACATATTTATTATCGCATCGAAGAAAAGATTTAAATCTTCGTCATTAAATCCGGTTATATCCTGTGCAAGCTTGGCACTTATGTATCCTTCCATTTTATATAGAGCATATGGTATAAAGTTCTTTTTACCCATTGTAGCACCTTTTTCGGCGTCTTTCTTATTTGTAACTGCTTTTCTTGTTATAGTTATTTCCTGACCTTCGATAGGATCTATGCTCTTTGCAAAATTAAGCTGTATTGGTCCTCTGACAACTCCGCACGGAGCATCTCCTGTACTCATTACAGCTCCGAATGCTCTTATATCAAAATAATTCTTACACATGAATTCCTGTGCGATTTTTATATCTTCCGCAGGAGCTTTTTTATTCTTTTTAAGACCGCTTACATCATATGCCTCTTCCTGTTTATCATTAAGTAATTCCTTTACGAATATTTTATAAGGGCTCTCGTCATCTTTTATCATCTGAACATAATTTCTTATCTTTCTTTTAATACATACATCGGTCACTATACCATATCCCGTTGCGGGATCCACTCTCGGCATATTATCGGCATCGGGGTCACCGTTTGGATTTCCATTCTCAACATCGAATAAAATTACAAATTCCATTCTATTTTCTATAGCATCATCATATTTTTTTATCATATCGATTTTCCTCTTTCTTT
>NZ_CALHFB010000008.1:0-2051 GCF_938029165.1 uncultured Anaerofustis sp. | reverse complement strand
TCACCCGCATATTACCTAAAAGATTTATTACCTTTAATTTAAGATAAAACTTTTATTTGTAAGGGTGGGATAGCTTCTCTTCCAAGGAATGCGGGCAGCATTCCTCTGGAAATCGAGAAGCGTTAAGAGCCACCACGGCGATTGAGTGGAAGCATTTTATCGAATATTTTTTGCTTCGGAAAAATATTCGCAGGGTTCTTAAGGGACGGAGTCCCTTATACCAGCTTTTCGACCTGATCCACAATAAGTTCCGCACTGTTACGGTTGGAAAGAAGTTTCGCCCTATAGCTCATCTGCCTTAAAAGCTCTTCATTATCCAGTATCTTGTCCACCTCTCCCGCAAGCTTAACCGCAGTGAGATCTTTATCCAAAATCATTATTCCTGCTCCCGCCTTTTCCACTTCCTCGGCGTTTTTCCTTTGGTGGTCGTCAGCGGCAAGAGGATAAGGTATATAGATACCGGCAAGACCAACGTAAGTGATTTCCGCTATCGCTCCCGCTCCGCTCCTTGCGATAACAAGGTCAGCGGCGTTTAGAAGCAAAGGCATATCATATACGTAATCCTTTATCTCTACATTATGTATTTCCCCGAAGTTTATACCCTGCTTGTTTGCATTTTCCATGAACTCTTCATATCCCGCTTTTCCCGTTACGTGATAAATAAAAACATCATCTCTGTTTTTATATTTATCTATCAAATAAAGCATAGAATCATTTAAATTCTTTGCTCCGAGACTTCCTCCGAAACAGACTATCACTCTTCTGTTTTTATCTACTTCCAGTGTTTTTCTGGCTATTTCGCGATTATAAAGACCGAACTCTCTTCTTACGGGGTTGCCGGTATGAACCACTCTGTCGGGGTATTTTACAAATTCCTTAGTATTTTCAAAGCTTGAACAAACGACATTAGCCCATTTTGAAAGGGTCTTTGTGGTAAATCCGGGGGTTGCGTTCTGCTCATGGATAAGAGTAGGCTTACCTTTTAAAGCTCCCGCAAGGACTACGGGACCGCTTACAAACCCTCCCGTACCGATAACGACATCGGGGTCAAAGTCTTTAACAAGCTTTCTCGCATCGTTAAATCCGCGAAACATCTTAATGAAAACTCCCGCCTTTTGAAGCTTGGAATAATATCTTTCAAAACCGTAAATCCTAATGCTGTTTAATTTATATCCTGCTTTGGGGACTATATCCGCTTCCATGCAGTCCATTCTTCCGCCGAACATTATTTCAGCGTCGGGATGTTCGTATTTTATTTGATTTGCTATTGCAACGGCCGGATAGATATGTCCTCCGGTACCGCCGCCGGCGATTAATATTTTCATAATTTTCTCCTTTTCTTTTTAAAGAAACAAACAGCAAAGGGGTTTCACCCCTTAAACCCCACCAATATTTATGCGCATAAATATTGGATAAAGTGCGCCGCTGGGCGTGGTGCTAAGCCTTCGGCAAAAGGGATCTTTAACTTATTTAAGTCATTCATCCGCAAATTACCTAAAAAAGTTATTATCTTTAATAAAGTATAATACTTTTTATAAATGGGATGATTTAGCGACTCTTTCACAAAATGCGGGCAGCATTTTGTGAAAGAGAAGCTACCACTTCCCTATATTTTAAAAAGACATTTTATTAATATATAAGTTGTATATATTATTTATTTTATTTCTGCTCAAAATTTTGGAACAGTTGTTACCCCTCCAAAACTTTTAGAAGAGTTTTAATATAAATAATACAATACAATTAAATACTAATATTATTATTAAATTAAAATTCTTTTACTTACATCAATTAATCTTAAGCGATTTTAATTCACGATATGACAACTAATATGTATATAAACTTCATTTAACTAACTACCGATTATTTTACTCAATAATCGAAATAACTTAGCTGCAAATCTATCCTAATAAGAGAATAAAATTGCAATTAAGTTATTATTTTTTTCTTTTATAAAGAAACAAACATTCAAGGGGCGCTGCCCCTTAAAAACCCCGCAAAGTTTTTTCCGAAGAAAAAAAACTTCGAGAAAAATTCTTCCACTGCGTGGTGCT
>NZ_CALHFB010000007.1:0-37574 GCF_938029165.1 uncultured Anaerofustis sp. | reverse complement strand
ACTCTAAGTAAGGCTTCTGCTATTTCGTCGGTCAAATCATTCTGACAGTCCGTAAGATCCGTGAAGTATCTATCCATAGTGTGCATCATGATATCCACTACACCGCATCCTACCTGATAATCAGGAAGAGTATATGTAAGTTCGGGGTCCATTATTGCAAATTTAGGTCTGTTAAAATCAGTTGAGAGACCTCTTTTCATTCCCGTTTCTTCGTTTGTAAGTACCGCAGAATTACTCATTTCACTTCCTGCCGCCGAAATAGTAAGTATAACACCTACGGGAAGAGATTTTTCGACTTTAGCTTTCCCTTCCCAGAAATCCCAAATATCTGTATCGGGATTTGCTACGCCGTGAGCAATACCTTTTGCTGTATCGATAACACTTCCCCCGCCTACCGCAAGGATAAAATCAGCACCGAATTCTTTTGATTCCTTAACGCCTTGTCTGGCAAGTGACAATCTCGGATTTGGCTTTACACCACCTATCATCTTATATTCGATATTTTCATCTTTCAAAGACTTTTCCACTTTATCCAAAAGTCCGCTTTTCTTAGCACTTTTTCCCCCGTAAACTATATATGCTTTCTTTGCACCATCTTTCTTCATTTCTTTTCCGACTTCGTTTTCCATACCCTTACCGAAAATTACTTTCGTAGGAGTATAATAATCAAATTTTTGCATGATCTGCCTCCATTAATTTTAATATTATTATATTTTAATTTTTTTATTGATTAGCTTTTCCATGGTCTTACTTTATCGTTATAACCTTGTTCATTCCAGTAATCGACATCTGCTTTATTAAGGCCGCCTCTTTTTTGAGCAAGACGTATCCCGTAAAAATAAAGCCTCGATTTTAAATTTACTCTCGTTTTTCCCTCATGCTTTTTAAGCTTCCTCGCTAAAACATCCGTCTTCTTTTCTATTTTAGCTTTTACCTTTTCACTTACTTCACTCCATTTGACCGCATATACAGCTTTGGCATAAATATAAGTCTTCGGTATCCCCCAAAAGTCAAGGCTGTCCTTTATATCTTTGCATGCCTTCTTCATTCCTCCGCCTGCCGCAGTTGATATACAGACCGCCTGCTTTTTAAACATCACTGCTTCCGGTCTGTGAACGAGCCATCTATAACCGAAATGATCGAGAAATGCCTTCATGGAACCCGACGAATGATATACATATGTAGGTGTCGTGAATATCAAGACGTCGCTTTCATGAATTATCTCATCTATAGGATGAACCAATTCATAATGAGGACAGAGTGTCTCGCTCTTCATAAAACAAGATGTACATCCTACACAAAATTTCGGCATGTCTCTCGGAAGAAATACCTCTTTTATGTTTTCTTCACCGGTAAGTTTCAACGCCAATTTCTTACCTATATTATAAGTGGAACCTTTATGGTTCTGTCCGTTTATAAGTGCTACCTTCAATATTTGTCCTTTCCTTATACTTTCTTAGCCTAGTCTTACTATCCCTTATAAAGACTATCAGCCCTTAATGCCCCAGCCTTTTTGACTATCGGAAAACTTCAAAGAAGTTTTATTAATTTTACTTTAAGTAAAATTAATATGTGTGAAACACATTTGATAACACGATTTCGAAATTATGTTGACCGCTGAGCTTTGCTCAGTGATATTTTATTTTAATTTTTGATAAAATATAAAAACTCTTTATAGAGTTCTCGGTCAGTCAAAATGAATTAAATGCTTTCATGGGGTCGCCGTGAGGGTTATTAACACGGTCGAATTTGACTATTCATTGTTTGATAGAACAAATAAATTTAACATTTGTTAAATTTATTCAAACTTTAGCCCCGAATAACACGAGCAAATTTCCGCAGGAATATTTGAAAGTTTCCTTATTTTATCTCTACCCAAGATTTTGAAATTACCAATATCCAGTCCCTCTTTTAAGTAAGTTTTTAATTATCTAAAACATAAAAATATATAAATTATTACTTTAATCTTGAATAAAACCTCATATATAACTGTAATTTATATAGTTTCAATTATCGTTACTTAATCATTAAAACTTTATAATTTGAGATAGTCACAAAATGGGAAAAAAATTATGCTCAATAACCGAAATCTTATAAATAAAATCTGTCTCTTTCTTAAAAACAATAAGAGGTCAAAATCTTAACCAAGATTTTTAAAAATACCGCTAACCCATTTTTTATTTATTAGTCTTATCTTTTATTAAACATTATGAAAAGTCATAATATTTAATCAAATACAAAACTTTTTATTATATAAGATGGGATTATAGACTGTTTAACAAACTTTCATAAGGCTCTTAAATTAAAAGTATATAAAAGTCTAATTTTTCTATTAATGAAGGGGACGGGTAGCTTCTCTTCCTAGGAATGCGGGCAGCATTCCTCTGGAAATTGAGAAGCGTTTAAAGGCACCGCGCCCAGCGGGGTCCTTTTATCCATATTTTGGACAAGCAAAATATGGTCAGGTTCCTAAGGGCTGAAAGCCCTTACAGCCTTTTCCCAACAACACTATACCATTCCCCCATATTATTAACTTCAAGTATCTCAAAATTATTTTCCTTATAACTCTCAACGACAGTATCGACGGTTTCTTCGATTATACCGCTGGAGATGAAGATACCTCCCTTTTTAAGTATCCTATTTGTATCGGGAGTAAGTCTTTTTATTATATGAGCAAATATATTTGCAACTATTATATCTGCTTTTATATCTACTTTCTCCGCAAGGTCTCCGATAAAAACATCAAATTTATCTTCAACATGATTTATTTTGGATAGATAAGAAGAAGTTTCAATACACATAGGGTCTATATCGACTCCCGTTACGTGTCCTGAACCGAGCTTTGCAGCAGCGATTGAAAGTATCCCGCTCCCACAGCCAACGTCGATAACTTCGTCTCCCTCTTTTATATACTTTTCAAGTCCCATCAAACAAAGCCTTGTGGTTTCATGAGTTCCCGTGCCGAAGCTTGCACCGGGGTCGATTTCAAGTATTATCCTGTTTTCTATATTATCATATTCTTCCCAAGTAGGCTTTACAACAAGCTTTTCACCGACTTTGGAAGGCTTGAAATATTTCTTCCAGTTATTTGCCCAGTCTTCTTCTTTTATGTCGTTAAAACTTAAATCAAGGCTTCCGAGGATATCCTCACTATCCACCGCCTTAAGTATATTTAATTTATCTTTTAATTTGGTTATTAATTCATTTTGATTTTCATCTTCCAGTATATAAACCTTGACGTTTGTCGGGGTATCCTTTTTCTTCATCAAATCCTCGTCAACCAAATCCCAAGTCTCTCTGTTATCGGTTAGGAAGTTTTCAAAATCCGCTTTATCTTCGATCAGGAAACTATCAATTCCGATTTCCGTCAAAGCATTCGTTAGTATATCTATGCCCTCGCTTTTTGTATAAATACTTATTTCGTTATAATCCATTTGCTCTCCTAAAAATTACTTATTTAAATTTATAGACTTTATATTTAATAATGATTTAAATTGCTGATTTATATAATTTAAAATACATTTTAATCATTAAAATCTTTTCTGACATTACCTATATCTTAAATGATACAAATCGATATATTATTTCATTTAAAATATTTTATTCTCACTTTTTCATATATCGGTAAATCTTTCGCTATTAATTATATATCCAAACAATGATAACTTCAAGAAGAATAATTTTCGATATTATATTAAAATTTAATTAATGTTTTGAAAATTTTATAAATATATAGTATAGTAATTATAGATAAAAAGAAGTTTACGGAGGAAATCATGGCCTTTAAGATAATTACAGACTCAGCAAGTGATGTACCAAAAAATATAATCGACGAATTCGATCTTCACGTTATACCTACTCCCGTTGTTATAAACGAAAAGGATTATTTCGACGGAGAGACGATTTTCCCAAAGGAATTTTATTCGACCCTTGAAGACAGCACAAAGGATATTAAGACATATCACATCAATACGGAGATGTTCAAAAGAAATTTTGAGCCATATGCAAAAAGCGGAGACGAAGTACTTTATATGTGTTTTTCAACAGGTGTTGCGGGAACGTTCAATGCGGCTAACCTTGCAAAGGACGAGCTTTTAGAAACGTATCCGGATTTTGATATTACAATAATAGATACAAAGTGTGCTTCACTGGGATTTGGTATTCCCGTTTACAAGCTGCTTAAAATGCAGAGAAACGGAGCGGACAAAGAGACGATAATAAGAGCTGCCAAGCACTTCACCGAACACATGGAGCATATCGTAACGGTGGAAACATTGGAATACTTATATAAAGGCGGAAGACTCTCAAGATTATCATTCGTAGTGGGCGGAAGCTTAAATATAAAACCTATGATAGATATAGACGAAAACGGGGCTTTGAAAGCATTTGCCAAAGTAAGAGGCAGAAAAAAAGCCATAAATAAAATAATAGAGCTTGTTGGAGAAAGAGGAAAAGACCTTGAAGACCAAATCATTGGGGTCGTTCACGGAGACAGAGAAGAAGAAGCAAAAGAACTTTCAGAAGTTTTAAAAGAAAAATACAACGTTAAGGAAGTCGTAATAAGCTATGTAGGCTGTGCAATAGGTGCCCATACCGGACCGGGCGTTATAGCGGCAGTATTTGAAAACGAAAGCGACGGAGAATTTAAAAAGTATTTGAATTAAATATTAAAAACAAAAAAGCTATCAGAAATGATAGCTTTTATATTATTTCCTGAAATCTTCATAATCAAAAAATTCAATGATTGACATACCAAATCCCTCGCTTATCTTTTTAATTGTGAATATTCTGGGATTACTGCATCGCTTATTTACTATATTATCTATTGTTGATACAGCTACGCCGGACAATTTAGATAATTTATTTATTGATAAATCTCTTTCACTGCAAAGTTCTATAATCCTGTTCCCGATAATTTCTGCTATTTCCATAATATTCTCCTTAGTATTATAAACTGATTTTAATTTAAAGTTTTTTTATTATCTTCTAATATTCCGATTATCACTTTATTAACTAATTCTTCTCTACTAAGGTGATATGCAAAACAGCACTTATCAAATTTCTCTTTTGTACTCTCATCAACGGATAAATCAATATCCATAAAATTTTGTTTCATTAAATACCTCCTTGTTTGCTTGCCAAACAGAGGTATGCAGTGTATAATATTTACATACTCCGTTTGGGGTTGGTAGTCCACATATACCTTTTGTCTGGGCGTGGGCTACCTTTTTTATTTGTTTAAATTTTCGTACAGCTCTTCAATCCCTTTCCTTACTATTTCCGAACGTGTCAAGTTATTCTCCTTACAGCAAAAATCAAGCTTTTCAAGGATTTTTTTATCCATTCTTACACGCAACATAAAATCTTTGGGATTATCCGTGAGCTTCGTGCCTTTTTTCATAGCAGATTTCTTCACCTCACTTTTTAGCTATTACATCCTTATTATACATTGTCGCGACAAACTAGTTAATAAATAAGTAGGATTTAGTAGGATTATTTCAATAAAATTTATTTCTTTTTTCTATAGTATCTTTTAATACTTTACATACAGAAGTTTCCTGATTTAAATTTTTTGCTTTACAGTATTCATTTAATTTTTTAAGATGTTCTTCATCTATAATTACATCAATATAATCTAAGTTATTCATAAAGATACCTCCCTTTATTTCCTTGCCAAACAGAGATATGCAGTGTATAATATTTACATACTCCGTTTGGGGTTGGTAGTCCACATTTACCTTTTGCCTGGTCGTGGGCTACCTTTTTTATTTGTTCAATTCTGCATACTTTTCATCTATCCCATTTCTTAGAAATTCGGAACGATTAACATTTTCTTTTTCACAACAAAAGTCTAATCTTGCTAATGTTTCTTTATCAATTCTAATTCTAAGCATGATATTTTTAGGATTTTCTGAAGGTTTTCTGCCTAATTTAGCCATTATGTAATTTTACACCTCTCTTTCATGTCGCTACTAATAGTATAAATTGTAACGACTAAAATGCCGAGGTAGTATTAAGTAGTATATATATAAAATAAAAAAGCCCCATTAAGGAGCTTTTTAAAATATATTCTACGATATGAACTGTGTTAATTATTTTATAGTTACACATCTACTTTATCTCATAATCATAATCATTATCTTCACAAATCTCGATTATTTTTTCCAGTAAATTTAAACTGCACCCACTTCCGATTATAACTTTCTTAAGTCTTAAATCAACCTTATCGTAAGGCACGTTCAACCCGAGATAACCGCTTCGCATTTTTATATCGGGGTACAGTTTCCCTTTGGTTATATCCTTATCTGAATAGAATGAATATAACATCCTTATCTCATTTTCCTTGGTGGAATTCAAATATCCGTTCATTGGATTTTTTACGACGAAAGGAAGGACAGCCATTGGGATATTGGTGATAATTCCTTCATCCAAAGCATTTAAAGAATTGATTATCAAATTCGTGAAAGGTATCTTTTTTTTCTCGATATAATCTATGGGATATAGCATATCGAGGTCTAAAGACTGGAATACTATACAAAGCCCGTTTCCGTCATTTGCATATATATCCCACATATAATCGTTATATTTATATGAAAAACAGCACACATCGTACATCTCTTTCATTGAGCCGTTGAGATACTCTATCTCTTCCCTGCTTAGATTTGTATTACGCTGAGTCTTTCTTATATTATATTCTATCTTATATTCCGTAGGGTCGTTTAAATATCTGTAATAGCTGAACCACAAAGTACCGTTCTTGAGCGACTGCAGCTTCAAAAGATTTTCTTCTTCGTTATCATTGAATTGAATGAATTTATAAATACTGCTGTCGTTAAGCAAATATTTTAAATATCTGATTTTATACTCCGTTGCCGACTTTACCGATTTATTGAAATAATCCTTATAAAACATATTTCTATCCTTATATAAATAATCTACCTTTTATTTTCTCTAAAAGATAAATTAATTATCCACTTACTTATTAAGTATTTTGAATAAAAATTTAATTTATTTAAAATATTTATTTCAACAATTCACATTTTAAAACACTCTTTGCACTGCCCCCTACTTTTATCTTATTTTCATCTATCATCGTTTTTATAACAGACTTTCTATTCATCTTTTCCCCTTGTATAAAGGTACTCACTACTCCCTCTTTTATCAAACCATACTCTTTTAAATAATAAGTCAAAGCACCGTTTGCAGTGCCGGTTGCAGACTCTTCATCTATACCGACCAAAGGTGCAAAATCCCTGCAGTATGCAGTTATCCTATCATCACCTAAACAAAAAAGATGAAATCCCGTGACATCATATTTTTTAGAAATATCTACTACCAAATCTCTGTTCATAAAAGCAAAGTCTAATGTTTTTCTATCCTTTACGGGAAGCATGATATCCCTAAGCCCCGTATCGGCGATCATAGGTCTTAAACTATTTGCCTTATCAATTTCGGATAAATCAAAGGCTTCATACAATTCGTTTATTTCTTCTCCTTTAAATTCATACATTGTCTTAGGAGTTGCCATATCCATCCAGACTAAATCTTTTTTTACTTCGACATTTAATCTTCCCGCCAAAGTATCAATAATATAATCCCCTTCATCTATATAACCATGCTCCCTTAATAAACAAAAAGCAGAAATAGTTGCATGTCCGCACAAATCCACTTCCGATACGGGAGTGAAATATCTTATTTTATATTCATTTTCTTTTATCTTTTTCACAAAAGCGGTCTCGGAATGCTTTAATTCCAAAGCTAAATTTATCATAAAAATTTCACTTTGATAATCTTCGGTTTCGGATAAAATAACTACTCCCGCCTGATTTCCTTTAAATATTTCACTTGTGAATGCATCGACTATAAATATATCCATTTTTTATTATTTCCTTACAGTAAATTTTTCTTATTATACAATATAACATAAGCTATTAAAAGATTTATTTCCTTTTGCATAAACGATTTTGTTTATTTTATATCAAATAAAATCATAGAAAATATTCTACAGCTTTAATGAATATCTGTTTAATGAGATATTTTTTACAAAATTACAACTAAAATTATATGGTGATAATCATACTACATAATATAAAATACCATAGTATATACTGATTTTTTAAAGACTGAAAAATATAGAAAGTTTTATATATTTTAAATGAAAAACCATGAATTATACTTAAAGTAAAATAAATAATAGATATTTAAAAATAAAAAGTAGGATAATATGTAAATAATCAATTAAATAACACAAAACACCCTAAGAATAAAAGGTGTTTTGTTTTATAAATGTATCCTGATTTCATATATAGTAAAATACTAAAATAATATGATACTAAGTAAATCGTGTCATAATGTTTTTACTTACCACCAATGATTTAAGGCTTCATCACTACTTTTAAAGCTTCTCCCTTTTTTATAAGAGAAACTCCTCTTTCCATATCTTTTAAAGGGATAACATGTGTAACTATATTACCCTTAAGCATTTTATTGCAGACTATATCGAAGGCTTTGGAGAATATCGAAAATCCATATCCGAAAGCACCTTTTATGGTAAGTTCTCGATAATGTATTAAATTGGCGTCCAGTTTTGTCCATGGATCGGATTTATTAAGCCCTCCGAACAATACAAGAGTCCCTCTTTTTTTAAGCATCCTAAGTCCCTGATAATGAGCATCTGCGGAAGGAGCAGCAACTATTACATGATCGGCACCTGTTCCTCCGGTAAGCTCCATGACTTTTTCTATAGGGTCCCATTTGGAAGAGTCTATAAAATCCGTACCGCTGAATTGTTTACACATCTCAAGACGAGAAGCTTTTAAATCAACCATTATTATTTTCTTTGCCCCCTTTAGTCTGGATATCTCGGAATGCAGACACCCTATGGGACCTGTACCGATTATAACGACAGTCTGATCTATACCCACTCCCGCATTTTCCTGTGCATTTAATACGGAAGAAAGGAGCTCTACCGTAACTATATCTTCGCTTTTTATATCCTTTGGGACTTTTAATATAAGCCCTCTGTCAATACCCTCTTTCGGAACAGCCATATACTCCGCCATACCTCCAAGCAAGTCCTGACCATAGGTCTGTCGGTTTTCACAAAGAGAGTGTAATCCCTCATGACAATATATACATTTTCCGCAGGGTATACCCGGATGCATCATTATCCTTTCTCCTACTTCATATCCCTCTACACCTTGTGACACTTCTATTATCCTTCCCACATTCTCATGCCCCAGCACAGCGGGGTATTCGACGTTATGATGACCGAACTCGTATGTTCTAACATCACTACCGCAAAGCCCCACGGCTTCCATTTTCAGTAAAAGACCTCCTTTGGGACATTTCGGTGTTTCTATCTCCTCATAATCTACCTTACATTTTCCTTTTAATACCAGTGCTTTCATATCATTCACTCCTTTATTCAAGTCTTGTCCATACTCTTAGGTTCTTTTCTTTATTTGCATATCTCATGAGTTCGTCGGTCATCATCTGAGATGCCCATTTTTTTACATCCGAGGATATGCCTCCCATATGAGGAGTTATGAGTACATTATCCATTTTTAACAGAGGATGATTTTTCGGTGCGGGCTCATCCCACATGACATCGATTGCCGCAAATGCTATTTTCTTTTTTTCGAGAGCGTCTATAAGTGCCTTCTGGTCTACAACGGCTGCTCTTGCTGTATTGATAAAGTACGCATCGCTTCTCATCAAATCAAACCATTCATCGTTTATCATTGACTTTGTATCCTCGGTAACATTTAGGTGTACACTGACAAAATCACATTTAGGAAGCATGTCCCTGTAATCATTTGCTCTTATTACCCCCAGTTTACCAAATATTTCTTCATTTTGGAAGGGGTCATAAGCTATTACATTCATCCCCATGCCCCTGCATATCATCGCTACATTCTGCCCTATGGCACCAAGTCCGATAAGCCCTATTGTCCTTTCATATACATCGATGCTCCATGGATAAGAAGACCTAGGATTTTCTCTGTCCTTGAAACGCCATATGACGTCTTTTCTTTCGGGGACGTCGTATATATCTTTTTCATCAGCAAGAAATCTACCTTCCATAAGTCCATGATATGTAAAACCTATCCTCTTGCATATTGAAAGCAGCATTCCGACAGTATACTCCGCGACCGTATGTGCATTCCTCCCCGGAGCGTGGACTATAGGTATACCATTCTCCTTTGCGGCTTTCCAGTCTATATTGTTAGGCGTCGCTCTGGCACATCCGAGCAGTTTCAAACCATTTTGGGAAAGTGTATCTATACATTCTTTCGGCATAGGGTCGGTATATATACATACAACTTCATGACCGTTACACTCATTTATGATATCTTCCTTGGTAGGGAGATAATCGCTTCCCGTCCACGGCAAGATTTTTAAATCATATTTTTCTTTTATTTTATTCAAATCATCTGGCAATAACTCCGCACTAAGTGCAATTTTGATTTTTTCGCTCATCTTTATCTCCTTTTAATCCTTATGTAAAAGTACGCTTACTCTGTATTTACCGGGCGATGAGGCTTCCTTAAAAGCTTCATTTATATCATCCAAATAATATTTATTTTTTTCTATGAGGGGTTTTACATCTATCTTATGGATATTTAAAAGCTTAGAAGCTTCAAGAAACTCCTTAAGATCAGCCAAATAAGTTCCTATGATCTCCATCCTTCTGTAGTGGATATCATTTGCTGTTATACCAATCTGAGGGGGCGGATAATTTGCGGCGAATACGAGAAGTCTCCCGTCCATTTTTTTAAGCATTTTTGCCGCTTGGATATTTGCATTTGTATTACCGACAGCAACGATCACGCAGTCTGCACCTTTATTATCCGTAAACTCCATTACTTTTTTTACAGCGTCATCTTTTGTAGGGTCGACAGTCGTAAATCCTGCCTTTTTCGCTGTTTCAAGCTTATTTTCCATCATTTCGCTTACAATTACTTCTCCGCCGTATGCCCTTACTGTCATAGCATTAATCATCCCCATAGTACCGGCACCTATGACCACTACTTTTTCAAAAGGTTTAAGTCTTAATTTATTTATACCTTTTACGACAGTAGCTACAGGCTCTAAAAATGCTGCTTCACCGGGTGTTAAGTCATTATTCATTTTTATCACGCTCGTTACAGGTCTAATAAAGTAATCTGCAAATCCCATTCTTCCTTTATAAATACCATGCTCGTCATATGAAGCCCTTACTTTACATTCGCTTTCTCTCCCGCTCCTGCAAAATTCACACGACCCGCAGTAATTATTAGCAATAGCAACAAAATCTCCGACTTCCAAATCAACCACATCTCTGCCTTTTTTTATGACTATCCCGCTTGCTTCGTGACCTCCGCTTACGGGATAGCCGTTATGCTCCCTAAGCCCCAGCCACTGAGTATAATCTGCGGTACATATATTGCACTCCAGCTGTTTTACTAAAACTTGATTATCTTTTACTTCAGCTAAAGGCATTTCATGAACTTCGGCTCTGCCTTTCTTCACAAGACAGCCAAATCTTATATTTTTGATTTCTTCCATTTTTCTCATCTCCCAAGTATCACGCTTTATTTCTTCCGCCGAACAGTTCTATATAATGAACCAGTAAATCTTTATAACCCTTTAGCCCCTTATCCAAGCATGTATTCACAAACACAGTCCTATTGCCCTTATATATTACATTCATTTCTTCATCTAATATTTCGCCCTCATTATTTATATATTCACCGGCTGATTTGATATATGCACTTGATAAATCAGTAGACAAATTAACTTTTTGTATCCCTGTCTCTACGGCTTTTCTCAATTTTTCATCGCCTGTTCCCGAACCGCCGTGAAGGACGAGAGGTATATCCACCGCTTCATTAAGTTTTTTAAGTAAACCAAAATCAAGTTTTGGAGTTCCTTTATATACACCGTGGGAAGTCCCCACCGCAACCGCGAGAGCATCTACTTCGGTCCTTTTCACATATTCCGAGGCTTCTTCGGGTCTTGTAAGTCCGCTGTCTCTTGTCTTATCGTATTCAAAACCCTTTCCCACGTGCCCCAGTTCGGCTTCCACACTAACGCCTACGGGGTGTGCTGCTCTTACGACTTCTTTAACATATCTTATATTTTCTTCAAAAGGAAGAGTAGATTTGTCTATCATCACGGAAGTAAAACCGCACCTTACAGCCCTCATAGCCGCATCAAAGTCAGCTCCGTGGTCAAGGTTCAGTGATACGGAAACATGTTCGTATTTATCTTTATAGTGATTCACCAACGACGCGATTTCTTCCATAGGTACATACGAAGTCGCGGAAATGATTATCGGAGCATTTAGGCTTTCCGCCGCCTCAAAACACGCTTTTACGCTTCTGTCATTAAAAACATTGGCAGACGCAACGGCATATTTTTCTTTTTTTGCTTTATTTAAGAGTTTATCCATACTTACTAACATAATTTTCCTCAATTCTTTGTTATTATTTTAAACCGTCAAGATACCTTTTTCTTCCCGGACATTTATCAAAACCACTGCTCCACATGCATTTACTACAATTAAAACACTGTGATATTTTCCTTTTTTCTTTTATCTTGTTTACGAATTCCGGATCACATAAAAGACCTCTGCCAACCGCGACAAAATCGCCGTACCCTTTTGATACCACAGTATTTGCATCATTACCGTTCCTTATTCCTCCGACGACAATTACCGGGCAGGATACATTAGGTCTGATTTTTGAAGCCGCCCATATCCTGATATTAAAAGGAAAGTCATCAGGAGGCTTCTTCATGATACTTTCACTCATATATCCGCTGGAGCCGAAACCGGTAGACACGTGAATGATATCGGCACCGCTCATATCAAACATCTTTGCGATTTCTATCCCCTCATATATAGTCGGTTCATCATATCCCATCCTCACTGAAATAATAAAATCATTACCACATTCTTTTCTTATTCCTCTTATAATCTCCAATGGAAGTTTCATCCTCTTTTCCAATGTTCCGCCGTATTCGTCTTTTCTCTTATTGGACACAGGGGAAATAAAATCACTTAATAAATAAGAGTGAGCACAATGTATTTCAACGCCATCATACTTTGCATTCTTCGCTCTTATTGCAGCTTTTATAAACTTTTCTTTTATTTCTCTTATCTGAGACAAACTCATTTCTTTAGCCTTAAATGTTTTATTTATTATGTTTCCCTCAAAATCGGAAGGAGCTATATTTTCACTCGTTATTCCTTTTATACCCGCATGATTAAGCTGTGCCAATACCGTGCAGTTTTCACCATGAATGACATCAGTCAACTTTCTATGTCCATCTGTATGTTCATCGCTCCAAAGTCCAAGCTCACCTTTTGTCAGCCTGCAGTTAAGATTATCATCTACGCATATCGCTTCGACAATTATAAGCCCGACTCCTCCTTTTGCTCTTGATAAGTAATGTTCGATGAGCCTATCGTTCACGTTTCCGTCTTTGATGTCATAATTGAAACTGACCATTGCAGGCATAACTATTCTGTTTTTTATTTCATGACTCTTTATTGTAATGGGAGAAAATATATTTAAACTCATTATAGTCACTTACTTTCTTTAAAAACATCCGTAGACATTCATTGGATTATTGATAAATATTTGATTTATATCTTCTTCGCTAAGTCCGCATTCTTTCTTAAATCTCGGTATGAATTTCTTTAATATATATTCAAGCCCCGGTCCTCCGCCGTAAGCTTTATAATAGGTATATCTTCCGAAATCGGCACTTATGAATATTCGATTTAACTTATCCATATCCAGTAAATCTTTAAGTACTCTTATATTTTCTTCCAAAGAATATCTGTAAAGCCTTGCAAGGTTATCTACCGATATATAACAGCCCCTCTTTGCGATTTCTTTATAATCGTAAGCATCGGGATTTCTATCCACGTGACCTAAAACTACTTTTGATAAATCCGCTCCGTTTCTTTCCAGTATATCGAGTATCTCCATACCCATTATCCCTCCGTGATGTATCCATATGGGAGCGTTTGTTTTACCCTGAGCATATGCGGCAGCCTTCAAACACTTTTCTTCATTTTCATGTATGAATAAAGGTGAGACCGCACATTTTATCTGCCCAGCTTTGATATCAGTACCTTCCATACCGAAATCTATATCATTAATGAAAACTTCGGCAAGTCCTTCAATACTAATATCTTTTATATTTTTCGGATTATGGTCGTGTAAATAATATCCGGTCGTAGCTATCAGATTTACCCCTGACTCCTTACTAGCCTTATACAACATTTCGGGATTTCTGCCGTAATCAATGGCGGTGCCTTCGACCAAAGTAACGCCGCCCGCTTCTTTGAAACTCTTTAGCTCTTCAATAGTCAAATCGATATCCGTAATTGCTAAAGTCGGATCCTTTTTTGACGTGTAAGGTGAGCAGTATATGTGTTCGTGAGTATATGTCATACCTATTTTATCGGATGATATATCCCCAAGTACCGTTCTTATTTTATTCATTTTTTATCCTCTCAAAGTTTTGACAAATATGCATAGCATATTTGTCAAAATCAATTAATATATCATTACGGTCAGAATATAAATGTAACTATCTTATGTAATATATATCCTACCCATTCAAAGCCTATACAGTATCCGCCGATAGTCGTTCCTTTTACAAATTCGAAACCGACATTTGAAGCCATTTGTGTAAACAGCGGAGCAAGGTCGGTAACCATATAAAGTGCAAGTGAGAATGATATTATCGAAATCAGTATAGTCCTGAAAGCATTATGTCTCGAGCCGTATACTATACCTATTACCCAGTACGGAAGTGAAGGTAAATCGGTAAATGGAAGGAATTTATTTCCCGGAAGGACAACCGCTAGGAAGAGTACTATAGGTATACCTATAAGTCCCATCGTTATAACTTCTTTATCTCCCATAAGCATACAATAATCCATTGCAAGGTTGAATTTTCTGCCCGGGAATTTACTTGTCATAAATTCTCTTGCCGCATCTGTAAGAGGTGCCAAGCCTTCCATCATTATGGAAACCATTCTTGGAAGGAGATACATAGCAGCTGCCATGTTTATCCCTACACTTAGGATATTTTCCCACGTATATCCCGCTACCGCAGATAACAGCCCGCCGAGGATAAATCCCAAAATCGCCGGTTCTGCGAAGAAAGATATACTTGAAGGAAGCTGGTTTAAGTTAAAATTGATTTTATTGATAACGGGTATCCTGTCTATTACCCAGTTACAAGCCCTTGAGAAAAGCAGCTGGATAGGGAAACTCTGTGTGGTAAAACTAAGCCCTCGCCACTGTTCTCCTCCGAAATCAACTACTACGTCTTCCTGCCTTTCCGCAAGTATGGTGTTTATCATCATAAACGCAGTTGCCACTATGATACCTATTATCATGCTTCCTGTCGCAAAGTATGACATTGTACCGATCAATATATGATGCCAATAGTTGAATATATCAACGTTTAATGTATGAGTCCAGTTTAAAATAAGGAATATTGCATTTATTGCCAAAAAAGTCACGATACATGCTACTACGAACGTACCGTTACCGAAGGAAATCGCCGAACCTGCGGGCCAGCCTACATCTGTTATATTAAGTGTCAGGTTGAACTTATTCTGCAGTCCCTCTACTATTCCTCCCAAATTATTGCTGATAAGTCCGATTGCCAAATTGATACCTGTAAATCCGATACCTACAGTTAAACCTGCTCTTATGGCATTTTTTATCTTCATCCTAAATACTAAACCAAGAATAAGTATTACCAGCGGCATTATTACAGCTGCGCCTAAACCTAAAATGGTATTAACGATATTTAACATTTTTGTTCTCTCCTTTCTTTATTTTATTGTGTTTTTAAATAATCCGCGATTTCATTAAGCATTTCCTGTCTGCCCACACCCGTAAGCAGAGGTATACCGTTCATAACTTTTATGTCCCCGATATTATGTACGGTCTCTAGAGAAGCCGTAGCTACGATTATGGACGGATGCATTGATTCCACGAGACCGTCTATCTCTCCGAGGGAACACGTCCTCACGTTCACATTCATACCCATATCCTTCAAGCTGGAAGTTAGGGAAGCAGCTATATGCGACGATGTTGCTACCCCGCTCCCGCATGCGGATAAAATCGTATAAGTTTTTTCTGACATTTTTATATCCTCCTTTCAGAAAAATTTATTTTATTTGTATGTCTTAAACATTTATGACCGTTTTTAAATCGTTTACAGTAACAATAGTTTAAATTCAAAATTAATATTGTTTTCACTTAGGAACTTTTTTATACTTCCTCTTTATTTATCGGAGATAAGAGTAAATTTTTACGTACCGAGTTTACAGTACATAAAACCGGACACTGAAGTTTATACTTGGTTTTATATAATTCACTCTCATCTCTTTATTTAATAGGAGGGTTTATGCAAGCATAGTTATTTAACTATGGATGATAACAAATTTATACTTGACTTTATATTTCTTTTAGTATGGATATAAAGTGTTCATAATCCTTTGAAAGTATGAGCCTTGTCACCCTCTCGGGATTGTTGGCAAGCTCTACTGTTATATTAAAAAGATGTCTTATATATTTAAGGTCTTCTTTTCTTATTGACATAAGGAATATCACTTGAACGAAAGCACTTCCCCATTTTATTGCTTTATCTAATATTGCAACGCTGATGATTGTTTTATTAGACGATGACTCCAAAGGATGAGGCATTGCAAGTAAATTACCGAAAGTAGTAAAAGATATCTTTTCCCTTTGAAGTGTCTTATCCAAAAAATCGGATTTCACATATCCTTCCGCTTCGAGAGCTTCGGTCATCTTAGTTATCGCTTCGGTATAATTCTCAGCCTTTAAATTCTTAAAGAAGAATTTTTTATCGAAGTAAGAATCTACACCGTTTGGCAAAGGATTTGAAAAAGTCTTGTTCTTTATGCTTACTATCATCGAATTTATCGATGTTATATCGTTTGAATCAAGCATAGGAGAGATTTTAACTACAGGCAGATGGCAATCATCAAACATATACTTGGAAGCCGTGGTTATTATGCCTAAGGGATTATCCTTCATTATTTCATCCAAGCTGTACGCAGAGTAAGGACCGACCAAGTTGAATTTATTGGAAAATTTTGATTTTATCCTAGCCATTAAAAGTGTACTTGTTCCGTGGTTGGTGTTACTTACAAGTGCCACGGTAACGCTGCTGGAATTCATATTGCTTTCCATCCGCTCTATCGCAGCCCCGAGATAAGCGGTTATATATCCCAGTTCATCTTCGTTCAATTTAACATCAAACATCTCGTAAAAGCATTCATACAAATAAAGAGACATTTCAAAGACGAATGAATATTCTGTCTTAAGAAGTCCGAGTATGGGATTACTTCCCGCCGGAGGCTCTCCTTTTTGCTTTATCATATATTTTATATGTGAACAAAGTCCTACTCTTAGCTCTTCATCCTTAGATAAATCAAGTCCGAAATTATCTTTTATATCATTAAGCAGAGAATCCACAATAGCCATAAAGTGGTTTTTATCGGAACCGCTGTTTGTTTCTCTTTCCTTTTTGTTTTCTGTCACCACTCTCATTAGAGAAAGCTGAATCATCAAATCGAGGATTTCCGCATCGTTCAAATGAAGCCCCAGCTTATCCTTTAAACTCTCTGCAATTTTAAAAGCAAGTTTGCTTTTATCGTCATTGATCGAATAAGTTTCGCTCTTCTGCAGTATAAGTGAATGTCCTGTGCTTATCCGATTATGTTTTATCGCCAAGTATACAGCTAGGTGAATTATATCTTCGTCGGTCATTATCGAACCAAACTCTTTTAATGACATCAGAATACATCCCATGATAGTTTCAAGTATATTTTTATCAAAATAGTTATAATAATTGCTAATCATTAAATAACTGGGATCCATCCTGTCGAGGATAAGTTCTTTTAAGAGAAACCTTCTGGACTCTTCCTGACCTTTTGTCCAAATAAACCCTTGTTTTCTTTTTATGACAAAAGGATCTTTACGATTTTCAAGTACGCCCCTTATCTTTTGTATAGTGCTTTCCAAGGTCGGCATGCTTATAGCGAGTTCGTCTGCAAGCTCCCATAGCTTTTTGGGATTTGATTCATCCACCTGCATAAGTCTTATGCTTAAATACCTCAGTCTCTCTTCGGGAGTTATGGGAAGGTTTTTTTTATTAAACAAAAGTTTATTAAGCATTTCGGAATTGGATGATTTGAGTCTGTAACCGTTCTGTCTTGAAGATTCTATAAGATTGGAGCTTCCTTCCATAGCACTGTTTATAGCGGCAATATCGCTTCTTACAGTCCTGTCGGTTATCCCCATTTCTTTTGCTATCCTTGAACCTTTTATCCAGCCGTCTTCGGATAAAAGCATTTTCAATATGTTTTTCTGCCTCAAAGGAATATTTAAAACTTCTTTTTCTTTCATTTTGAAGATTTCCTTCCTACGTTTATTTACGCATATACCTTATTAAAATACAATCCGACTTCTTTCCTAATATTTAGGAATATATACGCATTAAATATTATCATTCCCTTGAAATTTGAATTTTAATATTATATTAATATTATAAGAAGTATAACTACTCAAAAAAAAGTTTATATTTCCTAACGGTTAGGAAGTATAAACAAGATAAAAGGATATTTGATACTACCATATAAACTAAAAAATGTTTTTAATACCTTTATTTATAAAGAAAATTTTAGATATAGTTTATTTTATATATATTATCCTTTTATAAAAGACTGATTGATTTAACTTAGTTATATATGAACTTTTTATATATAGAAAGTATTCATTTTATGATATCCGTTTCCTAAACATTAGGAAAAATTTATTATAAATCCCGTCACTTCCCTATATTTTTTCTTTTTATCATAATAAAAAAAGAAACGGCATGACCGTTCCTTTTATAATTCTTTTTCTATTTCAAATTTCTCCCAAGGGATATCTACCGTAGCTTTATTCGTTATTATATCATCCACATGGAGAAGCAAAGGAAAATCTTTTTTATCTATCTTATTTCTCCTGATGAGTTCTCTTACGGCAGAAGCTGCTCTTGAAGCTATTACCACTGATTCCAAAGTCACTCCTTTCAGAGTATCCAAAGCTTCATCGATATCAAGTCCAGCACCTAGCAGTGTACCTATTTTTCTCGTTCTTCCTCCAAATACTGTCACATATAAATCTCCTGCTCCGAAAACGATATTTTCTTCATTTCCACCCAGTATTTTTATAAGCTTCATCATTTCCCTCACGCTCTGTCCGAATAAAGCTGCCTGCGAGTTATAATGAATAACCCCCTTACCGTCCTTCTTTTCGCTTATGCCTACGGCAAGAGTTACCGCAAGTGCATATATATTTTTAAGTGCGACGGCACTCTCAACTCCCCTAATATCCTCGGAAATGCTTATGTGATAATAATCTGTCTCAAGCATTCTTTTTAGTTTTCTTAGAATGTTTATGTCACTTCCGCAGAAACACACATGAGTATTATCCCTATCCGCAAGCTCATAACTCGTACAGGCACCTCCTATTGCATTTAAACTTTTATATGAATTGGTATGTTTTTCGTAGTACTCAGGATATGTAAGCATATTCCCGTCTCCCAAATCTATCATCCCCTTGGTTACCGACAGCACAGGGATATGATTTGGTATTTTTGGAAGGACTTCCTTCAAAAACCAGTCTACTCCGAAACTGCTCACACCTCCGATTATCAAATCACTTCCTTTTATTGCCTCTTCCATTTCATCGGTATTATAAAATTCGATACCCTTTGGAAGATATCTCTTCAGTGTTATATGATAACCTGTAAGCTTTGCCTGTTCTATTATATCCTTGTCCAGCGGTGTACCTACAATCCTTATATCGTGCCTGTTATCTGCTGAAGGAAAAGAAAGTGCACTTCCCATCATTCCGGCACCTATTATTGTTATAACGCTCATTTTTATTCTCCTTAGTATAATTCTTTATAGATTTTTAGAACCCTTTCTTCATCCAGCTTTACAAAATTATTTTTCATTAGTCTTCCTTGATTTTCTATCACAGATTTTGCAAAGGTTTCGAGTTCCGCTTCTTTTACTCCGTACTCGGATAACCTTTTTTTGATAAGGATACATCCTAGAAGTTCTTCCAGCTTTACAAAAGCTTCTTTTTTACCGCACCCCAAAACATCACTTATAAAACTTTCCAATATTTCTATTTCCCCATCCGTCTTTATTTCAAGATAATTACTCATCACTCCGCTGAGGACAGCATAATTTGCCTCTCCGTGAGGAACGTGATATTTAGCGCCAAGAGGATAACTCAAAGCATGTACGGCGGCACAGCCGGCATTTGAAAAAGCTATACCTGCGAGTAAGCTCGCAAGAGAAAATTCATCTAAAAGTTCTACCATATAATCTTCGCCTTTTTTTCTGATCAAAGTGTATCCCTTTAAAATCATCTCGATTGCTTTGTAGCTGAAAATCCTCGTAATTTCATTCCCATTGGGAGAAAGAGCTGATTCTACGGCATGTATCAATGCATCTATAGAACTTGATGCAAAAACCTTAAAAGGAAGTCCCTTCAATAGTTCGGGAATAAGTACCGCACTGTCGGCAAACATCTCCTTTGAAGATAGACCTTTCTTTGTACCTAAACCTATAAGCTCCAGTATAGCTATATTGGTAACTTCGCTTCCGGTCCCGCAGGTGGTAGGGACCAATATAAGCTCTTTATCTTTGATAGGCTCAAATTTCCCCTCGTATAAATCTACTACGGGAGTTACTCTTCTTAAACAGAAAAGCTTTGCTATGTCAAGGACAGAGCCTCCTCCTATCGCTATTATCCTTTTGGGCGTACCCGTTATGTCTTTATAGATCCTTTCTACCTTTTCGTCGCTGGGTTCCCCCTGACCATACGTTTCATAGAATTTGATTTGAGCCTCTATACCCAATCCTTTTAAATTGAAGTCATAAACGGGTTTTGTCGTCAGTATAAAATCATCCTTTCCCGGTTTAAAATCATTTATAAAGTCTCTTACGGTTTCGAATTTATAAACGCTCGGTCTAACCATAAATCCATTCATATTATCTGCTCCTTTCTTTTAATATTTATTTCGTTTCAATAATTCTACATCTAAATCGATACAAACGAATTATGTAAGATTTCCGTTAAAAAGGAATAATAGGAAAAGTTTGAGTCCTAAATTTATGATAAAAAATCAAATCAATAAGAATATAATTATTTTATAAAGCAAGCTAAACCTTTTATTTAAAGAGTTTGATAAAATATTTTGATAATAATACGATTTTCAAAGATAAAAACCATACTTAGGAAAAGTTTTCCTAAGTACTTTTATTGGGAAATCATAGGAACTTACAGAGGCAAAAGCTTATTTAAAAATAAATTTATTTATGCTATAATTCAAAATCATACCACTTCTTTATTTTTAATTAATATCTTAACAAGGTATTTAACTTAAATTGCTTTTGTTTACGCCAAGCAAAAGCAAATCTATCAAATGAGGTAAGCAAAATGGATAAAGAAAAAACAAAAAAAACGGATATAGGAGATTTACTTTATGAAGATTTGGTTTTATTTGATGTAGAAGCAAATAACGAAGAAGAGCTTCTTACGAACTTATCTAAAGTCGTATATAATAAAAATTTTGTTAAAAACAGTTTTAAAGATGCAATAATAAAAAGAGAAAAAATATTTCCCACCGGGCTGCCTTCTCCGGGCGTCAAAGTTGCAATACCCCATACAGATGTAGAACATGTTCTGACTTCATGCATAACTATTGCAAAGCTGAAAAAGCCTATTCAATTTATAGAAATGGGGACTTCTTCAAAAAGGCTCGATATAGAACTTGTTTTCATGCTTGCGGTAAATGCTCCGAAAGACCAGCTGAACGTACTTCAAAAAATAATGTGTACCCTAAGCAATGAAAAGGTATTGCTTGAGTTAAAAAAAGCCGATACTCCAAAAGAAATAATCAAAATAATAAAAGATCAATAAATTATATGAAGATAAACTTTAACCGGGTTTATCTTTTTTATAATCAAAAAAACAAATTGTAATAAAAGTATTTGTCAAAATACTGATTATAATAAACAATCTTATCATGATTATATATATTTATTTTCATTTATAAACTTATTATATATTAGTATATATTCGTTATGTCAGTATTTTTAAGATAACTAATGACTGTATATAAAATAACCCTTTGGTTTTCCCCTCTATAAAATCATTAGCTACGCTAATTTTTTATGTTTTATTCATACTTGTAATTTTAGTTTTTTCTCTATAGCTACCGACTATTCGCAAAAATAACTTCGTTATTTTCCACTCATATGAATTTTCAAGCTTTGCTTGATTTTGTTTTATATGTAATATTTATATAACAAGCATTATTAGGCTTGTTCTCATAAAGTCAGTTTTTTCTATATAGCTACCGACTATTCGTAAAAAATAACTTCGTTATTTTCCGCTCATATGAATTCTCAAGCTTTGCTTGATTTTGTTTTTATAAATAAAAACAAAAAAACATCTTTCTTTTAGAAAGATGTTTAAATTCATATAATGGTGGGCCTTCAGGGACTCGAACCCCGGACCGTCCGGTTATGAGCCGGATGCTCTAACCAACTGAGCTAAAGGCCCCAAAAATGTGTCTTATAAAAAATAATGGTCGAGGTGAAGGGACTCGAACCCCCGGCCCCATGGTCCCAAACCACGTACGCTACCAACTGCGCTACACCTCGACTTGACACAGGTTATATAATACAGTAAAAATGAAAAATTGTCAAGAGAATAATGTAATTTTTTTCATGTATTTTTTATAAAATTTTTACTTTGTAAAATGACGAAATTTACTTAAATAAAATTTGAAATTCCAAAATTTAATATACTTTATCTGACCTATTAAATCCTAAATTTTATTTAATATGAACAGAAAAGTTACACACATTTAATAAGAAAGCATTTTGATATAAATGACATAAAAATCAAATTTCTGCTTTCTTTTCTATTTTTTCATCTTTATGAAGCGAGTATTTTTCCTCTGTTGTTTTATTGTAAATCATCCAAGGAAGGTATGTTACAAGTGCGAGCATTATACTGACGGCTATAAGTATAACGGTCCCAAGGACTCCTCCCGCCGCTGACGTAATCAAAGACGGTATATAAGAAAACATTGTGTCTATATAATCAAACCCGCTTATAAAGCTTATAAGCGCGTTAAAAGCAATCAATAACACTATAAATACACCATAATTAAATAATGATTTAATGTTCTTTATATTTTTATATTCTATAAAAGTAAAATACATAGCAGAGAATACTACAAATATATTGCAGATAAAAAATTGATAATATCTGAAATGATTTATACCATAACCTCCAAAGTCCGCAAATATCAAATTAATTACAGAAAAGAAAGAAATAAAGTAAAGTAAATCAAAGAATATTTGTTTTCTCGTTGCGTACAGAAGTACCGAAAGTATCATTGCCGCAAAGGTAAAATCAAAAGGAACGGCGTATATTATATTATCATCTCCGACGATCGCATAATTCCATACTATATATATAACTTCAAAAAGAAAAGCTAAGAAGCCCAGAAACAGGAAATACCATCTCCCCCTTCCGTTTCTTCTTATCTGTCTTCTTCGTAAATATAGTATCCCGCACATTAATATACAGATCCCTAAAGGTATCAAATGATAAAGGCTGAATCTTGAAAAAGCCGAAGATGTATTTTGAATACTTAAAAAGTCCATATGTTCCTCCTATGATGATAAAAAATCTATAATTTATATGTCATATTATATATTATACCATAATTTTTTAAATTCTCTTTTTTATATATTATGTAGATATAAATAATAATATATATGATATTTGCTGAAATTTGTTATATTATGATACTAAATCAAGAATAAGAAATATCAATATATAATAACAACTGCACTTATTATAAGGATATGTGATAAAATCATCTTCACGGCAAAAATATTATATAGTATATTTATTTTACAATAATATATGAAAAGACGGGAATGAAATTCTCCCAAGGTTTACCTGAACCGCCTTAACAAGCTGATGACTTCTGATTTAGCAGAAGAGTATATAAAATGCCCATTACTGCAATGTAAGAGTCATTTTTTATTTAGATAGGAAGTTTTGATGATTTCAGACCATATTTATGATACAAAATAATAAAATTTTGTATTGCATTTTCCATATATTAGTGTAAACTTAAATAAAGATATTCATTTATAAAGGAGGACTTATATGAACACCATTTGGCATAATATAGATAAGTCTAGAATTAAAGCTGATGATTTTATAGCTTTTATAGAAATTCCGAAAGGAAGCAATGTAAAATACGAACTTGACAAAGAAACAGGATATATCATCGTAGACAGGATACTATATACTTCTACTCATTATCCGGGCAACTACGGATTTATACCGAGGACATACGGAGAAGACGGAGACCCTCTCGATGTAATAGTTCTTTGCAGTGAAAAGATACAGCCTACGAGCCTTATAAGATGTTACCCTATCGGAGTACTTAATATGATAGATGACGGAGAAAACGATGAAAAGATAATAGCTATTCCTTTCAACGATCCGACATATAATAACTGCGAAACCATAAATGATTTACCTTACCATATATTTGAAGAAATCCAGCATTTCTTCAGTGTATATAAGACTTTGGAACATAAGGAAACCACAGTCGAAAAGGTGCTTGGAGTAGATGACGCAAAAGAAGTAATAGAAAGAGCGATCGTTCATTACGATAAACATTTCAATAAATAGTAAATATGTACCAAAGAGAACCCTTTCGGGTTTTCTTTTTTATATTTATCTGATATAATATTACATTAAATTAGATAATAAAACATATTAAAACCTATAACACTTAACGGAAAGGATAATAAAATGAAATACGCAGTAATAGATATAGGTTCAAACTCAATAAAGCTCAGAGTATATAAAATAAAAAATGATAAAATAAATATACTTTTTTCAAACAGGATAACTGCGGGACTGGCATACCATATCGAAAACAATATAATGACATATGAAGGTATCATAAAAGCCGTGGAGGTACTCAATGAATACATATCTCTGATAAAAAACTTCTCGGTAGATAAGTATTATATCTATGCAACAGCTTCAATAAGGAATATCGAAAATACAACAGAAGTCACCGATGAAATATTCAAGCTGACTGAATGCAGGATAGATGTTTTAAGCTCAAAAGACGAAGCTACACTTGGATTTAAAGGTATAATGGAAGATATAGATATAACAGACGGGTTAATGATAGACATCGGAGGCGGGAGCAGTGAAGCAGTTTCTTTCATGAACGGTGAAAAGAAAGAAGATATAAGCTTTCCTATAGGCTCCCTAAATCTATATAAAAAATTCGTACATGATTTTCTTCCCGCTAAAGAAGAAATAGAAATCATCACTAAAAATATATCTAAAGAAATAAATGACACTGACTCATTTTCCTTTGATAAGTATAAAAATATCAAAAGCATATGTATGATCGGCGGGACTGCTTATTCCCTATTAAAGCTTATAAATAATCATTTCGACTTAAATAAAGATAATAAAGTAATACAGCTTAGTAAATTTAAGGAACTTAAGAAAGTATTACTTAATGATTACAGTAAAGCAAAGGAGCTTATAATCAAATCATGCCCCGACAGAGTGCATACGATAATCCCGGGGATATTGATACTTGACAGTATAATAGACAAGACTTATGCAGAAAATATAATTGTCAGCGACTACGGACTAAGCGAAGGTTATTTGATAAGAAAGATAAAAGAAGAAAAGTAGATAGTAAAAAATGACACTTAGGATATAAGTGTCATTTTATTTTAATTCATTTACCTCTAATCTTTTCAGCCATGTCTTTTTCTTATAGTATATAAATACGATAATAGCACCGACTATCCATGAAATGATTTCACTGTAAGCTATTATCCTAAAACCAAACACAGACGCAAACATATAGGAAAGTGTTAGTCTTACAAAGAGGCTAATAACATTACTCGCCGCAGTGATAACGACGCTCCCCGTGCCCTGCAAAAATCCGACGAAGAGATTATGAAGGGCAAAGACGATATAGAATATACTGCAAGTGTAAAGGAAAGTCTTACCTATATAGCATACTTCATCGGAAACACCGAACATATAAAGAAAACTGCTTCCCCCAAGAACGACTATAAGTGCGGTAAGTATAGATACAGGGAGAATTATCATGGCTCCCGCCTTAAATCCCATTTCTACCCTTTCTCTGTTCTTGGCTCCCACATTTTGAGCGGTAAATGTGGAAAGTGCGCTTGACACATTTATCACCGGAAGCAGAGATAAGCTGTCTACTTTGTACGCAGTAGTGATACCCGCAACTACATTGGAACCGAAACCGTTCATAATATTTTGAAGAAGCAGTGAGCCGAATGAAACTATACTGGATTGAAGCGCTACGGGAAGTCCGAGAGAAAATCCTGCTTTTAACATATTTGAATTAACAGATTTAAAACTGAGTTTAAAATGAAGGAGTTTATATTTTATTATCGCCACAATCACAAGATAAACTGCGGAGAAGCACTGTGCCGTTATGGTAGCTATTGCTGCCCCCGATACTCCCATATGAAAGTTTATCACGAATATAAGGTCAAGGACTACATTCGTGATTGCCGCAATGACTATGGCGATAAACGGATTTCTGCTGTCTCCTATCCCTCTGAAAAGTGCGGAGTATATATTGTAAACGGTAAGGAACGGTACACCTAAAAATAATATCCTTAGATAAGAAACCGTAAGAGCCATGATATTGGAAGGTGTATTCAAAAGATATGCTATCTTCTCGGTAAACACCCCGCAAACTCCGCTTACAATGGTAAATATAAGGGTAAGAGTTATCACAAATGAAGCGGTTATCTTAGGTATAAATTCTTTTTTATCTCCTCCGTAATAGTTGGATACCAAAATAGAGACCCCGGTAGTAAATCCCATCAAAAGATTTGGTATAAGGAATGTGATACCGTTGGTCGCCCCTATTGCTGCAAGAGAATCTTCCCCTACCACATTTCCTACGATTACGGAATCCACTATGGTATAAAGCTGCTGAAGGATACCGCTTAGTATAAGAGGAAGAGAGAACATTATAAGGATTTTAAATATATTACCTTTTGTCATATCTTTCATAAAAAACTCCTACAAAAAACAAAAAGACTCTTAAAAGCCTTTATTACAATATAAATATAGTACCACGATAGGTTAAAAACTACAATATAAATGAAAACAGAATATAATTATTTTGACTTAATTTTAATGGTATTTTTGAAATCAAGTTTTAAATACAAAAAGGATTTTAAAGAGGATCTACTTTGTTAGATTAAAACAACCCTATAAAATTATATTTATAACATATAATTCAAACTCTTTTATAAATAACAAAATTAAATAAGTAAAATATCTATAAGCATGTTTTAAAACTCATATAAAAAGACACCCCTAAAGGTGTCTTTTTATTTAGAGAATATATTATTCTTGTTCAGCTAATTTTTTGTATCCCGCATATCTTTCCATAGCGTCTTCTTTGTTCTTTTCGAATAAAGCATCTGCTTTATCAGGGAAAGCTTTAGCAAGAGAAGCGTATCTTCTTTCACCTTTGATAAAATCAAGGAAACCGTCAAATTTAGGTTCTTTGCTGTCTAAGATGAATGGATTTTTACCTTCTGCCAATAGTTCAGGATTATATCTGTATAAGTGCCAGTAACCTACTTCAACAGCTTTTTTAGCTTCTTCACCTGCTTTAGTCATGTTTATACCATGGTTGATACATGGAGAGTAAGCGATGATTAGTGATGGTCCGTTGTAAGCTTCGGCTTCTTTGATAGCTTTGATTAATTGGTTTCTGTCAGCTCCGATAGCAACTTGTGCTACGTATACATAACCGTAAGTCTTAGCCATCATACCTAAGTCTTTCTTCTTAGTCTTCTTACCTGAAGCAGCGAATTCAGCAATTGCAGCTGCAGGAGTAGCTTTTGAAGATTGACCGCCTGTATTAGAGTAAACTTCTGTATCGAATACAAGAACGTTAACGTCTTCGTTAGAAGCCAGTACATGGTCAAGTCCGCCGTAACCGATATCGTATGACCAGCCGTCACCACCGAACATCCAGAATGATTTCTTAACTAGTTGGTCTTTGTTAGCTAATACGTATTTAGCGTCAGCATTATCACATCCGCATGCTTCAAGAGCTTCAACTAATTTAGCACTTGCTTCTTTACTTTCTTCGCCTTTGTCTTTAACGTCCAACCAAGCTTTTGCAGCATCTTTAACATCAGCTTTTACACTGTCATCAGCTACTAAGTTTTCAAGTTTATGAGCAATAGTATCTCTCATTTTCTTAACGCCTAGGTACATACCGTAACCGAATTCAGCATTATCTTCGAATAATGAGTTAGCCCATGCAGGACCTTGTCCTTTTTCGTTAACAGTATAAGGTGTTGTTGGAGCAGATGCACCCCAGATTGAAGAACAACCTGTAGCATTTGCGATATACATTCTGTCCCCGTATAATTGTGTAACAAGCTTAGCAACAGGAGTTTCAACACAGCCCGCACATGCACCCGAGAATTCAAGTAACGGTGTTTGGAACTGACTTCCTTTTACTGTAAATTTGTTTACATTAACGTCTTTCTTAGAAAGGCTCATTGCATAATCCCAATGTGCGCCTTCTTCTTCAAGAACATCATCTATAGGTGTCATACTGATTGCGTTTGTAGGACAAATTTCAACACATTGTCCGCATCCTAAACAGTCATAAGAAGAAACTTGGATTCTGAAGTTATATCCTTCAACTCCCGGTCCTTTCGCTTCTAATGTTTCAAAACCTTCAGGAGCATTATTCTTTTCTTCTTCGTCTAATAAGAAAGGTCTGATAGTTGCGTGAGGACAAACGTATGAACATTGGTTACATTGGATACATTTGTTTGCGTCCCATACAGGTACGTTAACCGCAGCTCCTCTCTTTTCGTATTTAGCTGTTCCGTTAGGGAAAGTACCGTCTTCATAACCGTCAAATGCTGATACAGGAAGTGTATCACCTTTTTGAGCGTTCATGATATCACATACGTTTTCTACGAAATCAGTTCTTTCAGCTTTTGCTTTTGGTTCGTTGTTAGCTGTTTTCCAGCTTTCAGGTACTTCGATCTTAACAAGTTCGCTAACGCCGTTTTCGATAGCAGCGATATTCATGTTAACGATCTTATCACCTTTTTTACCGTAAGTTTTTCTTACTGAGTCTTTAAGAAGTTTTTCAGCTTCGTCGTAAGGGATAACTTCTGAAAGTTTGAAGAATGCAGCCTGCATGATCATGTTTGTTCTTCTACCAAGACCGATTTCTTCAGCTACTTTCGTAGCATTTATTGTATAGAATCTGATATTGTTGTTAGCAATATATTGTTTAGCTTCTTTTGGAAGATGTCTTTCAAGCTGATCCATATTCCAAACTGTGTTAAGAAGGAATATACCGCCCGGTTTAACATCACTTACCATGTCATAGCTTTCAGCGTAAGCTTGTGTTGAACAAGATACGAAGTCAGCATCAGCGATTAGGTAAGTTGATTTGATTGGTTCTTCACCGAATCTTAAGTGAGAAACGGTAACACCGCCTGATTTCTTAGAGTCATATGCAAAGTAACCTTGAGCATACATATCGGTGTTATCACCGATGATTTTGATTGCAGATTTGTTAGCACCTACAGTACCGTCTGAACCAAGACCCCAGAATTTACAAGAAATAGTTCCTTCGGGAGCTGTAACGATATCTTCTTTTACTTCAAGTGATTTATTTGTAACGTCATCAACGATACCGATTGTGAAATCATTTTTAGGATTTGCTTGTTTTAAATTATCATAAACAGCTTTGATATGAGAAGGTGTAGTATCTTTACTACCAAGACCGTAGATACCGCCAACGATCAAAGGAGCATTTTCTTTTCCGTAGAAAGAATCTTTGATGTCTAAGTATAAAGGCTGTCCAGGTGCACCGGGTTCTTTTGTTCTGTCAAGAACAGCTACTCTCTTAACAGTCTTTGGAAGAACTTCAAACATGTATTCAGGAGCCCATGGTCTGTAAAGATGAACTTTAAGTAAACCTACTTTTTCTCCGTTTTTATTTAAATAATCTATAGTTTCTTCGATAGTATCACATACAGAACCCATTGCTACGATGATATCTTCTGCATCTTGTGCACCATAGTAGTTGAAAGGTTTGTAATCTCTTCCTGTGATCTTTGATACTTCTTTCATGTAATCAGCTACGATAGCAGGGATAGCTTCGTAGAATTTGTTAGAAGCTTCTCTTGCCTGGAAGAAGATTTCAGGTCCCTGACAAGTACCTTTGGTTGTAGGATGTTCAGGGTTTAATGCGTTATTTTTAAATTCTTGAACTGCATCATAATCAACCATTTCAGCTAATTTTTCATAAGGCATTTCTTCGATTTTTTGGATTTCATGACTTGTTCTGAAACCGTCAAAGAAGTGAATGAAAGGAATTCTTCCTTTGATAGCACTTAAGTGAGCAACACTTGCAAGGTCCATAACTTCCTGAACAGAGTTAGAAGCAAGCATAGCAAAACCTGTTTGTCTTGCAGCCATAACGTCAGTATGGTCACCGAAAATATTTAAAGCGTGTGATGCCAAACATCTTGCAGATACGTGGAATACTCCGGGAAGTAATTCCCCTGCGATTTTGTACATATTAGGTATCATAAGAAGCAGACCTTGTGATGCTGTATATGTACTTGTTAAAGCACCTGATGATAATGAACCGTGTACCGCACCGGCAGCACCTGCTTCAGATTGAAGTTCAATAACATCTACAGTTTCACCGAATATATTCTTCTTGCCTGAAGCAGACCATTCGTCAATGCATTCAGCCATTGGAGAAGACGGTGTGATTGGGTAAATTCCGGCAACTTCAGTAAAGGCGTAAGAGCAATAAGCAGCAGCCGTATTCCCATCCATAGTTTTCATTTTTTTAGCCATAATATAATATATCCTCCTAAAAATATTTATCTTAAATTATATTATTATATATTTACATCTTTCCCATTATAATAAAAAATACTTAAAAAATAAAGGATAAAGTTAAAAAAATTTCAAAAAAAGAGGATTTATGCCAATTTAAAACAAAACCTTTAAACAAGAGGATTTGACAGCGTTTTCAGTATAAGAAAAAGCTCACTTTTTATTGTATATTACATTACATGTGTAACGATTAAGTGAGCTGTTAATAATGAAAAAAATTTATATTGAGCTAATGATATTTAATAGATCTTTATAGCTACTTACTTTGCCATATTTTACCTTGCTTGTAGACATTTCATTAAATAATTTTTTTGCACAGTCTATTTTTGCCTTTTCAGCGGGACGAAGATCTAAAGTACTCATAGATCCTTTTGTTTCAGCAATAAAGAATACATGTTTTTCGATTAATATTAGTATATTATCTATTTTAAGTATCTGCAGACTGAACTCTATATCCATGATTAGGCGTATTATAAGAAATCGTTTATTGTTTTATGTCTTTCTACTTTAATGTATTTAATTAATACACTCTTATTTCATATTCTAAGTTATAATCTTTTTTTCATATTCATTTATAGTATAGTTAATTTAAATGTATGGAGTTGAGTTTATATTATTTCTTAATTATATATCAGTAAAAAATAAATATAAATAAAGTACGATTTAAATAAATTAAATATCAACTTTTTTTATCTGCTTTTTATCATATTATAACTCACTTACATACCAATCACATTAGAATTAATCCCGTCAATAACGCTTAAAAGTCCCATCCAAACATTCATATCTTCAAATAAATCAACAACGCTTCCGCAATCGGTAAACGGAGATTCTCTAAGAACGCTCAAATCATTTATCATTCCGTTTTTTACTATGTACTCTATAATTTGATTTACAAAATATATCTGTTCGCTGTTAAGATTTACATTGCTTAAATATTCCCCAAAAGCTTTCTTTGCAGCATTCATGTCAAGACCTACAATATGCCTTACGAATTCACCGAGAGGTTTGTCGCCAAACTCCTCTTTGTAATCATCTTTTGAGCCTATCTTATTCCATAATATATCTTCAAGCTTATTAATATCCTCCTTTTTAAGTGGTCGGTTGCTTCTTATTTTTACAATTACATCTTCATCCATATGATTTCTAATATAATACTCTGCTTTTTCCCTGTAATTTTCAAGCCCGTCATCACTAAATGATGAAGCATTAACAACTTTTGAAAGTATATTATCGCCAAAATGAGTGGTGTAAATATTCTTTTTGTTCTTTGGAATATATTTCATCAAATCACGAAGAGCTTTTCTTATTTCTTCAAGCTCTTCAATATCCATATTGTTCAGTCTCTCTCTGTCGGAAGCTTTTTTTATTATATCTTTTTTATACATAACTTCCGGTATGGTTGTAATCTTGTTTAATGCACTTGCTCTTTTTTCTATATCACTTATTCCCCTTATGTATTTATTTCTATCCAATATGGAAAGTTCCACCATATAAATAAGTGCGTCAAACCTTACTGCTCTTGAATCGTCTTCATCAGGAAGAATCAAAGGCGAAAGTTCTTCTTTTACTTCCTGTAACTCCCTAAAATCTATTACATTATAACTTCCTTTGTTAAGATATTTATCTAAAATCCGAATATGTTTTCTGACCGCAAAGTTATCTTTATTAAGTCTTCCTGCTTTTCTTATTAGATCATCAACCAATTTATCTCTAAAAACCTTTAGCTCATCATTTTGATAAGCACTGTCTTGAAGTTTAAAGCAAAGATTAAATTCAAGATTAAATATACTGCTTTGAAGGGTTGTAACTTCCCCTGCTTCTTTGCTTTCTCCTCCCATGGAAAAGAATTCAAAGTTAGAACAAAAATCAAATATATAAAAGTTCTTCTTATCCTCTCCGTCAATAAGCCCTTCGCAAAGTCTTGTGCCTCTTCCTATCATCTGCCAGAATTTCGCCTTGCTCATTACTTTTTTGAAAAATACAAGGTTTAGTATTTCCGGTATGTCTATTCCCGTATCCAGCATATCAACGGAAATGGCAATCATCGGCAACTTATCGGACATGGAAAATTCATCAATCGTACTTTGTGCATAGTTTGTGTAATTATCTATAACTGCAGCATATCCCTTTAAATGAGGATATTCCTTATTAAATACTTCAAGTATCTTTTCTGCGTGTTTGTGGTTTTTTGCAAAGATTATGCTTTTTCCTATTTTTTCTCCATAATCGATTTTTAGCCCGTCCGTCATCAACGTATTTAAAACCTGCTTTATGGTGTCTTCGTTAAAAACAAAGGAATTTAACTTTGAAGAGTCTATATGTATAGGAATGGTTCCGTCTTCATTTTTAAAAGTATTTTCGTACTCTTCCTTTTCTTCTTCATCCAAATCATTGTAGCTTATTCCCTCTTCCATAAACTTGAGCTTTGTTTCAATGGTTACAAAATCTACCAAATATCCGTCTTTTACAGCTTGTCCCAATTCATACCCATAAGTTGGAACACCATTTTCAAGTTCAAATATATCATATGTGTTTTTCCCTACTTCGTCCTTAGGGGTTGCAGTCAGCCCGACCAAAGGAGCGTCGAAGTATTTAAAAATCTCTTTGTATTTATTGTAAATCGACCTATGTGCCTCGTCACATATTAAAAGGTCAAAATGCCCGCAGCTGAACATTCTTCCTTTTTCGTCCCTTATGCTGTCTATAGCATTTATCATTGTTTGATAAGTGGAGAATACACAGTGAGCCGAATAATTTTCTTTGTCTTCGCATAAATTGGTTACGGAAAGGTTTGGAAGCAGATTCACAAAATTTCTCTTCGCCTGTGTTACAAGAGAATTTCTATCTGCCAAAAATAAAATATTTTTAACCCAGCCTTTTTTTAAAAGCACGTCGCAAAGGGATATTACGGTTCTTGTCTTTCCAGATCCCGTTGCCATTACAAGAAGAGCCTTCCTTCTCTTCTTTTCAAAGCTGTCGCAAACTGCCTTTACCGCTCCTTCCTGATAATATCTTCCCGCAATGTTATTATCAATTTTTATGTATTTTAAACTTTCCCTTGAGGTCTTTAAATTAAAGAGCTTTTCCAAATCCCTTTTTGAATATATAAAAGATACTTCTCTTTCCTGATACGTCCCGTCGTCTATAAGTGTTTTAAATCCGTTTGTCAAAAATATAACGGGTCTTCTTCCGTACTCTTTTTGCAAAATGTCCGCATAAAGTTTAGCCTGCTGTCTTCCGGCAGAAGGGTCTTTGCAAAGTTTCTTTGCTTCTATAATCGCAAGAGGTACCTTTGTATCGTCATATAAAACATAATCTATATATCCTACCCCGCCTTTGTTTGGCATTCCTTTAACTTCAACCTCATTTACCCAGTCTTTGCCTTCTACCCAGCCTACATCATAAAGCATGGTATCTATATATATTTTTCTTGTCTTAAATTCCGATAAGTCCAGTGATTTCGGAATATAGGTTTCTCTCTTTGTCTCTCCTTTTACTGAAAGCTGTTTCCTTAACTCTTCGTTTTCCTTTAAAAGTTTTTCCAAGCCTATGTTTGCAAATTCTTTTTTTACCTTTTCTTCTTCTTTTCTTTCAAGAAGTGAAGGGTCATATTTTCCTTCTTCGTAGTTGTCGGCATAACAGTAAGCCACAAAGTCCATAAATTCAAACAGATTTTCAAGTGAAAGTTTAACCTGTTCCACGCTTACATTTTTATTGTTATGAGCAGCATTATTCCCCACAATTCTTATAAAGTCCATTCTCTTATATAGATCACTGTCTATAATATCCCTAAACTCTTCGCTGTTCATAAGTGTTTGCAGATTATCCCTGTATGGTTTTTCCAGTATTCCGTCAACGCTGTAAATCCACTTTATCGCTATTTCCATAGCCTTTCTGCAGTTTACGGCGCAGGCTTCCATGTCTATATTAAATATCTTTTCTGCAGATACGGCAATATTTGCAAAACTTTCAAACTTCTTCTCTTTTAAAAGAAAATCAAAGTTGGTCATAACTTTCTCCTTTCCTTAAGGGAGTTCCCTTAAAAACCTTTTTTAAGGGGATTTGCCTCTTACACCCCATATTTAAGGGTTTTCCACCCTTAACAACCCGACCATATTTTTGCCGAAGCAAAAAAAATAATAATTATGTCATTCGCAATTTTTTATTAAAAAATCGCTCATGTTGTTTAAAGCTTTCAGCTTCCTGAGTTTTTATAAAAACTCAGCTGTTTCTTTGAAACAGTAAACAGTCAAAAAGGCTTTCATTAAAACGCCGTGAAGGCTTTAACGCTTTTCAATGTCTCACAAAATGCTACCCGCATTTTACGGACAGAAAAGCTACCCCAACTTATGAATAAAAAATATTATGTAAATATGTTTTATTATTCCTCATAAAATGAAATACCTAATTTTTTCATCTTATTAAAAAATTCATCTGTACTTTCTATATTAAATCGACTTATTAACTTATGTCTTTGAATTTCATATATTAATAACCATCTTGCACCATTATAATTTTCACTTTTTAAATTCTTTTTTAATTTTACAATTTCTCTATAAATTTTTATTATACAATTTGTTCCAAAATCAATTAAACTCTTACAATTTTTTATTATATCCAATGCAATTATAATTGAAAAATCATCTCCATTTTTTAAAACATTTATTAAATTATCTGATGTGATTTTTAATTTTAATTTTTTTATAAAACTTAAAAACATTAAAGCTTCTTGTTGATAACCTTTTTTTATTGCATTTGATAACTCTGTATTTATAAATTCGCTAAATTTATTTTTTTCTATTTTATCAATATTTTTTTTTAAAAAAGGTAGTATATATTTACCATATCTATAATTTAATGTCATAATATTTATTAAAGTTGGAAGAATAATATCAAAATCAATTGTAACATCTTTATCTTTAATTACTTTTAACGCATATTTATATGCCCCTTTTTCTCCTGCATCATATAAAACATTTGCCGTATTTAATACTTCAAATACTCCATTTTCTTCCATAGCATTTTTAAACTTAACCTTTAAATCTGATAACATATTAAAAGGATATTCTAAAATATCAGTCTTAGCCTCATTTATATTAAATTTATATTTTCGTAAAATTTCAATTATAGAGCTTAAAGAATTTTCAGCCTCTAATTTTGTTTTAAAATAAAATTGATAATCATCAACATACCTTTTAAAAACAAAACCTTTATTATCCAATTCCTTATCTATTCCCGAAAGAATTATTTCTGAAAATATTCTTGAAGTGAAAGGACCTGTAATAATTCCGCTTGTTTCATTAAAGTTTAATTCTCTAATATATTTATCTAAATTATCACATATTTTATATTTTTTCTTTATATCTTCTGGTAATGTTATCTTAACTTTATTTTTATTTTTCTTATTATTTTGATTAATCTTTTTAGAATTTTCTTTGCCGCAAACAGCCCATGAAATTGAATGTGTATATATTGAATTATAGCAATTTGCAATATCTAATTTTAAACAATATTTATATCCTAAAGAAATTTTTATATTAGTCCTTTTATTTTCAATAAAATCACTCTTTATAATATTATCATCTCTTAAATTTTCAATGTTTAAAAATTTTTTCATATCGGCATTATAATCACTAAATCTATTTATTGGCGATAAAGAGTTTTCACTATATGCAATTTTTTTTATCTCTTCAAAATATTCTCCAATATATTTTACTAATCTTAAAAATGATTTAGGATTAGGAAGAGATATAATTCTTCTAGATAAATCATCTTTATATATTGATAAATCCGTACATTGAGTTATAATTTTTTTATCATTCGTATGTGTTATTTCTATCAAATCATTTAATTTTTCAATAAATGCATTCGTATTAAAACACTCTGGAATTTGTTCAGAAAGATAACCATATTTACATATTTGATTAATAAAATCATCTTTATTTAATTCATATTCTTCCAATCTTCTATCTTCTTCCATATCCTCTCCTCAAATCATCTCCCCCCAAACAATCCATGGCGGGGTAGCTTTTCCGCCAGTAAAACTCGGGCAGAGTTTTACGCAGGCGTTAAAAGCATTTAGACTCCACGCCCAGTGGAGTCCTTTTTTCCGACTTTTTTAGGCGAATAAAAAAGTCGTGGGGTTTTAGGGATAAAACCCCTAAAAATAATCTTGCATTAACTTATCAAACAACACCTGCGTTTCATCAAGTGATTTCTGCACCTTCTCTTTAATTTCTTCCGTTTGTTTTACAAAATCGGCAAATTGGTTTTGTAGTTCTATTGGGGGTAATATTATTTCAATATTTTTTAAATTTTTAATTGATAAATAATTTATAGTAGTACCATTATTTATATTATTAATTTTTGCATTTATTTTAGCATCTTCTATTGCCTGAGGTATTATTTCAACCCCTATTATTTGTTTTA
>NZ_CALHFB010000006.1:0-3853 GCF_938029165.1 uncultured Anaerofustis sp. | reverse complement strand
TTATTGTAAGAAATATTGGGGTATGATATAATATGAACAGTGGCGCAGTATCCTAGTCGGTTTCGCTATGGTTGAAGGCGGGGCTAAAAATCCGTCAAAGGGCATATCGATGAAGTTTCTTGTTTGGGCTTCTTACGCCCAGTAAGGGGTTCTTTCAGGAAGTAAGGAAGCTGGGGCGATCTGCAACGGCATGCAGGCGTAGACCCTACTTCCGCGGAGGCTCATAGAGATTTATTCTCTATGGGAGAAACCTATGGATGTGACAGTGCGGTGGTAAATCCGCTACTGATGCTGAAGTAGTGTAGCCTGTTTTGAGTGATATAGGGGGAAATACGGAACCAACTTTTTATCGAGTGAGCTCTAAGATAAAAAAGTATTGCTTATGAAACCTATATTGCAAAAGAAACTAGATCATAGTGAAATCGCTGAGGAAAGCTCCTAGGCTGTTTCTAACGATGGTAATTTGGGGATTACAGTGTGAACTAAGTGGGGATTTGGTTCTGCCCGCAGTAATGAGGCAGGGAAATATTGAAAGGGAAACCGCAATTACGGCGACGTTTTTGTATATTTTCGGGAAATCCTACCAAACCTAAGTCGCAAAGTTTACTTAAATTACTGCCACTGAACTTTATAAAAAAGGACAGGCTTTATGCCTGTCTTTTTTACTGCATTAAAACTAGAAGTTTTTTTATTTTAAACTAACTGTTAAAACATGATTATACAATGTATAACCTTACACAAAAAAAGGACCTAGGAAAATCCTAAGTCCTTTTTTTAAGGGAAGTACCCTTAATATTATTTAAGTTTATCGAGGCTCTCTTTGACTTCGTCCATCAAAGACTGATATTTTTTAAGTTTTTCTCTTTCACCCTCAACTACCTTTTCGGGAGCCTTATCGGTGAAATTCTTGTTTGAAAGTTTTTTATCAAGCCTTTCGATTTCCTTTATTAGTTTCTTTTCTTCATTTCTAAGTCTTTCGATTTCCTTTTCCCTGTCGATAAGTTCGCCCATAGGAATGAATATCTTACCGCCCTCTACGACTACCGAGAGTGCTTCTTCCTTATCGTATTCACTGTCTATGAAGCTTATATCTTTAAATCCTGCAAGCTTACACAAGATGTCTTTGCTTGAAGAGAACACTTCTTCCATTTCTTTCGAGCCTGCAAATATATATCCGTCGGCTTTCTTTGAAGGTGGGATATCCATATTTGCTCTGGCGTTTCTAACCGCTCTTAAAGCCTCTACTATTATGGTTATATCTTCTTCTTCCTTAGGGAAGTTATATCCTTCTTTGTACTCAGGGTACTCAGCAGCAATAAGCATGTCCTTTCTTCCCGGCATAAAAGAATAAATATGCTCGGTGATGAAAGGCATATAAGGGTGAAGCATTTTAAGGATATTCATAAACACCAAGTTAAGAGTATACTGAGTGTTAAATCTATCTTCTTTATTTTCAGAGTTCAGGCTTGGTTTGGCAAATTCAATATAAAGGTCGCAGAATTCACTCCATATGAACGTATAAAGTTTTTCAGCAGCGATACCGAACTCGTATTTTTCTATATTTGCAGTAACTTCTTTTACTATTTGATTGGTCCTTGAGATTATCCATTTATCAGTGTTATGAAGTTTGGATAGATCCGCTTCTTTGTTTGCGTCAAAATCTTCAAGGTTCATAAGGATAAACCTTGCGGCATTGTTTATCTTGTTGGCAAAGTTCCTGTTTGATTCAACTTTACTTTCCTGCCACCTTGTATCGTTGCCGGCTTTATTTCCCGTAACGAGAGAGAAACGAAGGACGTCTGCTCCGTATTTGTCTATCACTTCGAGAGGGTCTATTCCGTTTCCGAGAGATTTACTCATCTTCCTTCCCTGAGAGTCTCTGACAAGACCGTGGATATATACATGGTGGAAAGGAGGTTCACCCATTTGCTCTATCCCCGAGAATACCATTCTTGCGACCCAGAAGAAGATTATATCAAATCCGGTAACCAGTACATCGTTGGGATAAAATTTCTTAAGGTCTTCGGTTTCGTTCGGCCAGCCTAAAGTAGAAAAAGGCCAAAGAGCTGAAGAGAACCATGTATCGAGAGCGTCTTCATCCTGTTTAAAAGACGTACATCCGCACTTTTCACACTTAGCGGGTATCGTCTTGGAAACTACCATCTCGTTACATTCAACGCAGTAATAAGCAGGTATCCTGTGTCCCCACCAAAGCTGTCTCGATATACACCAGTCCTTGATGTTTTCCATCCAGTTGAAATATATCTTCTTAAATCTGTCGGGAACGAAGTTTACTTCTTTTTCATTCACGGCGTCTATTGCTGGTTTTGCAAGAGGCTCCATTTTTACGAACCACTGAAGCGAAGTAAGAGGTTCGACGGTTGTGGAACACCTGTAGCATGTACCCACATTATGCATATGGTCTTCTATTTTTTCCAAAAGTCCCAACTCTTCAAGGTCTTTAACTATCGCTTTTCTTGCCTGCTTTGTCGTAAGACCCTGATATTTCCCGCCAAGCTCGTTTATCGTCCCGTCGTCATTGAAAACTCTTATCTGTTCAAGGTCATGCCTTAGCCCTACTTCAAAGTCGTTAGGGTCATGACAAGGAGTTATCTTGACACAGCCTGTACCGAACTCTTTATCTACATATTCGTCGAATACTATAGGTATCTCTTTGTTCACAAGAGGAAGTATCAAACTTTTTCCTTTAAGGTGGAAATATCTTTCGTCATCGGGATTTATGGCAACCGCAGTATCACCAAGCATGGTTTCCGGTCTTGTGGTGGCGATAACGACAAATTCGTCGCTGTCCTTTATAGGATATTTTATATGCCATAAATGTCCCGCTTGTTCTTCGTATTCCACTTCCGCGTCACTTAGCGCTGTCTTACAGCTTGGACACCAGTTTATTATCCTGTTCCCGCGGTAAATAAGCCCCTTTTCATAGAGCCTTATAAAAGTTTCCTTTACAGCTTCGCTTACGCCTTCGTCCATAGTAAAGCGTTCTCTGGACCAGTCGCATGAAGAACCGAGTTTCCTTACCTGATTTGCTATTTCTTTTCTGTAAGTCCTAGCCCAGTCCCAGGCTTCTTCTAAAAACTTCTCTCTGCCAAGGTCCTGCTTTGTTTTTCCAGTTTCTTCTTTTATTTTATCGACTACCTTTACTTCGGTAGCTATACTCGCATGGTCTTCTCCCGGCACCCAAAGTGCGGCGTAGCCTTTCATCCTCTTATAACGAATAAGTATATCCTGAAGAGTATCGTCGAAGGCATGTCCGATATGAAGCTTGCCGGTGATGTTAGGAGGAGGCATTATAATAGTAAAAGGCTTTCCGTCCTTATTTATTTCGGGCTTGAAGTATCCGCCCTTTTCCCATTTTTCATATATTTTACCCTCTATTTTACCAGGGTCATACTGTTTATCAAGTGTATTTTCGCTCATCATTTACCCCCCTTATCTTAATTTTAGCCTATTTGTATAAGTGTAGCCATTATAACCATAAGTCCCATAGGGATTGCAAAGATACTTACTATTTTTTTATATCTTTCTTCGGGATCGTTTTGGTCAAATTTAGGAAGGAAATATGCACCTGCCGCAACCATTAAAATCCCTATTATTCTTACTATCCAAATCTTCATTTTATATACCCTTTCATGTGTAAAATTATAACAAATATGATAACAAAATTCGGATTTTTTGTCAATGAAAGTATTGAGGGGCTCTGCCCCTTACACCCCTTAACTCTGTAGGGGTCCACCCTACGACCCGTTGTAAGGGACTGCGTCCCTTAGGAAACTCTGCGGGGTTTCGCCCCGCACCCCACCAAAAATTTGCTCGTCCAAATTTTTGGATT
>NZ_CALHFB010000005.1:0-9747 GCF_938029165.1 uncultured Anaerofustis sp. | reverse complement strand
TTTTGTTTCTTCGGACAAAAAAGGGCAGGGTTCTTAAGGGACGGAGTCCCTTATAGGGGGTTTTAGGGGCAGAGCCCCTTATTTGTCTGTTATTTATAATTATTATAAAAATCCTTCAGCTTTTCTTTTACATCCTGCGGTAAATCTTTTTTCTTAATTCCTCTTACGGCACCCTCGAGTCCGTAAAGCTTCATCAGACATGATGAAGGGTCTATACCCTTTAATTTTATCCAAGCTTCTTCGCTTCCTGCTTCTATAAGCTTTTCGGGAGTATCTATCCCAACTTCTATAAGCTGTTCCTCAACTACTTTTCCTATGTTCGGCATTTCGCTTAATTTTCCCATAACTCTACCTCTCTTTAATTTATTTTATATTCGCAGATTTTAACTAATCCGTCGGATACTTTGCTTCCATTAATAATATTTCTATCAAAGCTTATTCCCTTACTGTTTAGTACTAGTTCTAAGAAACATAAAAATATCCCCATATCGATGTTATTGTAAAAAGAAAGATTTGTGCCGGGAATAAAAGATTTCATTTTATCCTTTTTAAATACTTCTATACTATTTTCACTCGTTAATATCCTCCAAGGCTGTGAATTACAAGCACTAGGGGCAAGCCCTGCATTTTTTATCACATCATCATATTTATCGCCCTTTAAAATGACGCTTATATCCTTACGCTTGAATTCTTTAATATCATTTCTGAAGTCATCTTCATTGCATTTCCCGATAGAAAGCATTATCACAAATCCCAAACCATTTTTTTCAGTCTCCTTAGCCTTTGCCATACCGTACCAGCAGGCACCTATGTTCATCTCGGTAAGGAATAAATCAACCTGCTCCATAATGTAACCTGCATTTAATAAATAATTATCCTTGTCTTCGCTGTAGAAGAGAATACTATACGCTCCTCTTTTGGACGTGGTTTCATCGTTACTTACTATTTTAAACTCTGTTTTTATATCTCCTATCAAAGATGAAACTTTACCGAACTTTTCTTCTATTTTAATTAGCTCTTCATCTGATATACTTAGTTTTTTATCGAATTTCCTTATGGATTTTCTCTTGAACATCATGTTATATAAATCTCTCATTATTACTCCTTGTAAGTTTATTTTTGATTGGTAAGGGGCGCAGAATCTCGCGAAGCGAGGCGTAGTGCCCCGTTAGGATATTACTGATTATATATTATAATTATTTAATAAACCTCTATATCTCCATTATAATTCATAGCTCTTTCGATAAGCTGACCTTTAATCCCCATTGTAAAGGCAAAATCACTGCTTCTTATGGAAAGGAGTTTATCTCCTACCTTTAAATGCAGCTTATCAATCATATCCTTTGAAATCTCGATTTTACCGTTTTTTATTTTTAAGTAAGCATAACTTCGCCCTTTATAAGAAATAAGCTCTCCCTCTTTAAGTTGATAATTCATTAATTTTGGATTATCCTCCAGTATCCCCTTTAACTTCGAATTTATAAGAAGTCCTTTTCTTGTTATGCAAAATCCGCCTGTTGACTTGCTTCCCGAGAAAATATAAATTTTATCTTCGTCATACATTTTATATTCTTTCATCGCCATACTTGGGATATTTAAAGTATAATCTTCTCTTATAACAGACCATCCAAAGATATACTTTCCTCCTTTTGTTATCTGAGGCATTACTTCTCCCCCTCATCTCTGTAAGTTTTTATGAATTCTTCACTCCATTCCTTTAAAGCCTCCCCCACCATTAACTGCTGTTTTAATATCGTCTTTCCGGTAAAGGGTATATGCTCTCTTTCCGTGATTTTTTCGTCTACCACAGAATAATATTTATCTATTTCTCTACTTATATTTTCCGCCAAAGATAATCCCAGTTCTTTATCTATATTATTTAGATTAACTATCACAGCATTGAAATCAAGAAACACATTTACCATTTTCTCGCTTGTCTTTTTCATCAGAGAAATAAAATATTTATTTCCTTCTTCGGTAATGGAATAAATGACTTTCCCGGGTATACTGTTTTCATTATCGTTCTTTCCTTTTATATATCCCCTATTTTCAAGGGTAATGACCTTTTTATATACGGAAGGAGTACTTATCTTGACCCATTTTGATATATGTCTGTACTCAACGTTCTTCTGAAGGTCATAAGCACTCATTGGTTTTTCTTTTATCATTCCAAGTATTATCAAATCTATTGCCGACATGGTATCCTCCTTACTATACTTTATAGTACAAATCATACTGTAAAGTATAGTATAAGTCAATACCAATTTGTTCCTATTGATAATAAGCAGCATATTTTTTATACTTAAATAAGATAATGCTACGCTAAGTAGCATGTAATTATATGAATGTAAACTATGTTTGCTTGTTAAAAAAATATAATTATCTATACTTAAGTCATAAACATAGGAGGAAACAATATGAAATTTTCAGAAAAGCTTAAACAAATCAGAAAAGAACTACACTTATCCCAGGAACAATTCGCGGAAAAAATAGGAGTATCCAGACAGGCTATAACAAAGTGGGAAACGGAAGGCGGGATAGCGGACATAGATAATATAATAAAGATATCAAAGGAATTTGATATTTCCATAGATGAGCTTTTAAAAGAAGAGAAGGATATAAATAATAAAAAAGACTTTTTATATGTAAGCGAAACAAAGTACGATATTGAAAATATTATTGACTTCGACATAAATATAAATGAAGTATCGGAAGTCATTTTAAAAGGTGTAAGAGGAGAAAAAATAATCGTAAAGCTTGCTTCAAATAAAGTAAAGGATATAGAGAAACACTTTAAAGTAAAGATAGACGAAAATAAAAGAAGCATAGATGTGGATATAAAGAAAATAGGAGACATCACAAAATCAGAGACAAAAGACGAACTTTCGGTTTTGATATATATCCCATACGACCTATGCAATAAAATAGAACTTTATACAATATGCGATATCTTAAAGATACAAAATATGGGAAATAAGGGTATTGAGGCAGACGGGAAATTCGATGATATATTCGTTTACGATTACTGCGGACATCTTGAACTTAATTGTTCAAATGATATGAACATCACTTATAATGAATTTAAGGGAAGGATAGATGTAAATCAAATCAAGGCAACATCAAAATTAAATATTCCGGTAAACAGCACCTTCAGCATAAATAAAAAAGGCAAGAGCAATAATATATATTTTAATTTGGATAATAAGCCGACAGAAGATATAGAAATCAGTGAACAAAGCAAGAATTTGATTGAACTATCGGGGATAGGAAGCGAACTTGTCATAAACAAGTATAATAAATGATAACAACATCTGCTTTATCATAAATGATTTAAGGATAGAAAGAATTCATAAAGACAAAGCAACAATATAATCGACTTTATTGTAATAATAGATAACTCATTATAAATAAATTTAGTAAATAACAATAAAAGACTTTAAATTTTAAGCTACAAAAATCAATAATATTAAAATTAAATCTAAAAATTGATTGAAATATATACAAAAAAATGTTTCAATATGTAAATATAATATCATCAATTCTTAGTATTTGATTCCTCTGAATATACCTTTTGTACAGACGCAACGATAAAACTTCTAAAATATTTAATATAACTAATTTATATATTTTTATAATATCAAAACACTCAACATAATTATTTATAAAAGTCATTAATAAAAGTCTATTTATCAGTTTATTTCTAACTTTAAATCTAACAACAAAATTTCATTTTATATAATAGTAATATGCTGCCACGATGACTTATTGACGTATCTTTTGCATCCCTTTTAGCTACTGCTTCAGCCGCCACGGCTTAAGTGATATTTTGACTATTCACTGTTCGTAAGAATAGATAAATTTAATTTTTGTTAAATTTATTCAAGCTTTAGCCCCCGAATAACATGAGCAAATTCCCTTATAGGGAGATTTGCGAGTTTCCTTATGTTTTATCTTTGCAAAAAGCACGTTAAACGTCTTCCCCAAGCTTAACTTTCAGATCCCTTACATAAGTATCCTGCATTTTCTTTAAATTCATAAACAAATGAGATAATATTTCCATGACTTTACTTTTTATATAGATTTCTTCTATAAATGTTATTTCACATCCGCCGTCTTCGGTCTCTCTGAACTCACCGATCCATTTCCCTTTAAAGTTTTTATTCTCCATGTCGAATTTATATAAATGTGGTTTCTCTTTTGCTGTTATCTTAAAACCTGTGGAAAATCCGTCTTTGGTATATTCGACAAAGTTTTCTTTATCTAATATCTCTATCCTGTCTAAATCACTTCTCCAAGAAAAATCTTTGTTATTCGTCACGACATCCCACACTGTATTTATATCACTTTTAAATGCAGCCACTAATTCCGATCTTCTCATGTTCTCTCCCCTTTTATCAAATTAATGTATGATTTAACTTAATATAATACTACTTTTAAGCTCATACTTTGTCAATGTCAATAAAATAATATTTAAGATAATTTAATTATTTATCAACATATACAATAGAACTATATAATACTGATTACATTTAATTACAGAAATAATATATCTCCATAAAACTTATAAATATGATTTAATTAATTAAATATATTGTTGCTTACTAAGATATAACATATATATTTTAAAAGACTATTTTTTTAATCAATAACAAAAAAGAATTATTACCTTTTGTAATAATTCTTTTTATTGATAATTAGCTTTATTTTATATGATATAACAAGTCATTAAATTTCTTTCACATAATATATCAAATCTTTTATATTATCCTTATTTATAAATGAAACAGGCTTATCAAATGCAGCAAGCATTTCTTTATTCTCTTCGGGATTTTTCTTCAACATCTTTTTCATCATGTTCATCATCATTTTTTCCAAAAATGAAAGTTTGGAAATATCTAAAGCTCCTCTAAGATAAAAAATATTAACTTTTTTTAGTTCTTCTTGATTAAAATTGTTTTCTATATTATTCTTTATTTCTTCATTGAATTCACTAAACCCTACCGGACAGACAATTATATTATCAAATTTATTAAAACTATTTTTTATTGTATCTATCTTATTGATTTTTGAAGCATATACTCCCGATACAAAGATAATAGTATCGTAATCTTCATTTTTAATGGAATTAAACTTAGCTATATCAACTGCTTTAATGTCAAGTTCATCTCCTATCATATCGGCATATTCCTTTGAACTCCCGTGCTTTGAAGCGTAAAGCAAAATTACTTTATTCATATTTCATCTCCTCTATATTTTCACTCAACCTAAGAAATACTTCCACTACTTTTTTCAAATCCTCTTCTTTAGTACCTCTGAAAAGATCTCTCATAAATTCACTTTCCTTTTCTTTATAATCATTTTGAAGTTTTTCGCACTTGTCTGTCATTTTTATAAGGCTCCTTCTTTTGTCATTCTCATCCTGAACTATTTTAAGGTATCCTTTGCTGATAAGTTTATTTACTATCTGCTTAACATTCTGATGAGAACTCCCAACCATATTCGCCACATCCGAAAGGCTTGGATACTCTTCCTTGAATGTATCTATAACCACCAGTACAAACCACTGCTTTACCGTTATCTCATCATAAAAACTATCTCCTATGACCTGAAGTTTATTGGATATCATAAAGAGTAAACCAAAAATCAAATGTTCGTTATCGTAATTTAGTAGTTTCATAATCATTTCCTTTCTGCTTATTTTTAATTTTATATATGAGTAGCGGAGACAATAATGTCACTATAACGACAAATGTCCATAAATTTCCTCCAGATATATTAAACATAGAAACAAAATCCATAAAATCCCCTCCGGATGAATAAATACTGAACAAATCAAATAAATTTGTCAGTAAAAACCACATAAAACCTACATAAAAAGCTTCTCCTGACGATTTTAATCCAAGTCTAGGCACAAATATTAATGAAATTATCATTATAACTAAAATTAGTATGATACCGCTCATTACAAGCCCTATCTTTTCTCCTAAATAAGGAATTAAAAGATATTCTCTTAGCCCACCGTTCAAAAATGCAAATATAAAAATAAGTATCCAAATAAGTAATCCCTTTATAATTTTCATTGCTCACCTCAAATATGTAATATATTACTTAATATAAGTAATATATTACATATTTGCATATTTGTCAATAAAATAATTTATTATCTTTTTAAAAGCTACTAATACCCATAAACCATTTAAAATAAAAAATCCCGAGGATACCCTCAAGGATTTTCTTATATATAATATAATAATACTATAAAACTTATTTTATTTTTACAACTTTGTATCCGGCATTCTTTATAACATCTTTTAATGTTTTATCCTCTACAGGCTTATCAAGAGTTATATATGCGGATTTAGAGTCCAAATCGACATTTTCAACTTCTACCCCATCTACTTCTTTAAGCGCCTTTTTAACCGCCGCAGTACAGTGTGAGCAAGTCATTCCTTTTATCACTATCTGCTTTTTGTTACCTGCTTCATCTTTTATAACTTGATTATTATTTGTTTCATAGTATTTAGCTGTTTTCTTCCCATGTTCGACCTTAAAGAATTTAAGTCTTAAAGCATTTGTAACCACACAAACACTGCTTAAGCTCATTGCCGCCGCACCAAACATAGGGCTAAGGCTCCAGCCTAAAGCGGAATAGAATACACCTGCCGCCAAAGGAATACCCACGCTGTTATAGAAGAATGCCCAAAACAGATTTTCCTTTATATTTTTGATGACCGCTTTGCTTAGTTTTACAGCAGTCACAGCGTCCAGCAAATCGCTTTTCATAAGTACAATATCCGCACTTTCTATGGCAACGTCAGTCCCCGCACCTATTGCGATACCGACATCTGCTCTGGCTAACGCAGGTGCATCGTTTATACCGTCTCCTACCATTGCAACTTTCTTTCCGCTATTTTGAAGTTCAGAGATTTTAGCTTCTTTATCATCGGGAAGCACTTCGGAAATAACTTTAGGGATCCCAAGCTTTCTTTGTATAGCCTTTGCTGTCCTCGCATTATCTCCGGTAAGCATTACTACGTCAATATTCATACTCTTAAATAAATCTATTGCTTCTTTGCTTGTTTCTTTTTCTACATCGGCTACGGCAATTATACCTATTATATTTTTATCATCCGAGAAAATAAGAGGGGTTTTTCCGTCATCAGCCAATGTATTTATAGTTTCTTCATACTTACTTATATCTATATCCTGCTCATTCATAAGAGCTCTGTTACCGGCATAGTAAGTCTTGGAATTTATTTTCGCTTTGACACCTTTACCGAATATAGCTTCAAAATCAGTTGTATCGATGTCTTCGATACCTTTTTCATCAGCATATTTTATTATTGCTTCCGCCAAAGGATGTTCGCTTGACTTTTCAAGTCCTTTTGCTATTTTTAAGAGTTCGTTTTCATCTAAGTTAGCATTGATTATATCCGTTACTCTCGGTTCCCCTTTGGTTATGGTCCCCGTCTTATCCATTACAACTGTATCGATACTGTGTGCTATTTCAAGAGCTTCTCCGGATTTTATGAGTATACCATTCTCCGCTCCTTTTCCCGTACCTACCATTATAGCAACCGGGGTCGCAAGTCCAAGGGCACAAGGACAAGATATAACAAGCACCGCTATACCTATGGAAAGTGCAAATTCAAAACTTTGTCCCATGATTATCCAAACGACAGCTGCAACTACGGCAATTGTAATCACCACGGGAACGAATATCCCCGAAATCTTATCCGCTATCTTAGCTATGGGAGCCTTTGAGGAACTGGCTTCTTCAACAAGTTTTATGATTTTATTTATTGTAGTATCTTCATTTACGTTTGTTGCTTCAAACTTGAAATACCCTGATTTATTAATTGTAGCACCTATTACTTTATCGCCCTTAGCCTTCTCAACGGGGATACTCTCCCCTGTTATCATAGATTCATCTATGGAAGTAGAACCTGAAACTATGACTCCGTCTACAGGTATACTGCTTCCGGGCTTAACTATTACTATATCTCCTTTTATGACCTGTTCAGCAAGGACTTCCACTTCCTCTCCGTCCTTTTCAACTATTGCAGTCTTTGGAGCCAGATTCATAAGCTTTGTGATAGCTTCGCTGGTCTTTCCCTTTGACCTGGTTTCAAGATATTTACCGAGAGTAATAAGAGTTAGTATCATACCCGCTGACTCAAAATACAGATCCATGCTGTACCTATCAACGATACTCATATCTCCATGTCCGAGACCAAACCCTATCCTGAATATAGCGAACACTCCGTACACAACAGCCGCAGAAGAGCCTATAGCTATAAGAGAATCCATGTTCGGACTTAATTTGAATAAGGTCTTGAACCCTACTATATAGTACTTCCTGTTAACGTACATTATAGGAAGAACAAGCAGGAACTGAACAAAGGCAAAGGTTGTCGCATTTTCATTACCGTGGAATAAATACATTATCAAATCCGGAGTCTTAAAACCTAAAAATCCGTCGAACATATGATACATTGCTATATACATAAGAGGAATTAAGAATATAAGCGAAATGATAAATCTGTTTTTCATTGATTTTATTTCGTCTTCGCTGTCCTTTTTCACACTGTCTTCTTTTTTATTTTGAGTAGTATCATTGCCGTCATGAACGCTTGCTCCGTATCCCGACTTCTGCACCGAAGAAATAATATCTCCGCTGGTCAAGACACTTTCGTCGTAAGACACATTCATACTGTTCGTAAGAAGGTTTACGCTTACGCTGTCCACACCTTCCACTTTTGATAGATCTTTTTCTATCCTTGACGAGCAGGCAGAGCAGCTCATGCCCGTTATATTATATTTTTCTTTTTTCATTTTCTGCTCCTTTTTATTATAAAACATAGATAGTTTTTAACATATGCTAATTATTCAACTAAAGTATACCATAATTCCCCATTGTGTCAATAGGAAATATTAATATCCTTTTATTTATTTTTGATTAATATAATTATATTATACTATTTATTACATATTTATTATATCATGTTAGTCCCTGCAAACAAAGATTTTCATGTTATATCGTGTAATAAATTTAATATATAATTTTTGTAAACAATAAACATCAAAATTATTTTAATAAACCAATAAATGATATATAATATTACTTAAAAATAAAAAGCGGATAAAATATCCGACTTACATAAGAGGTATGAAATGAAAGAATTGATTGAATATAATAAAAAATTCGTAGAAGAAAAGATGTACGAAAAGCATATAACAAGCAAATATCCCGACAAGAAGATAGCTATCCTTACTTGTATGGATACGAGGCTCACAACTCTTCTTCCCGAAGCTCTGGGAATAAAAAACGGAGACGTAAAAATAATCAAAAACGCGGGAGGAGTAGTATCTCACTTATTCGGTAGTGTGGTAAGAAGTATTTTGGTAGCTATATATGAACTGGGTATCGAAGAAATAATGGTAATCGGACATACGGACTGCGGAGTACAGAATATAAACAGCGATATGATGATTGAAAAGATGAAAGAGAGAGGTATCGAAGAAGAAAAAATCAATTTCATTCGTCACTGCGGTATTGATTTCGATTCATGGCTTGCAGGTTTTGAATGCGTAGAAGAATCTGTAAAAGAATCCACGGAAATGTTAAGGACTCATCCTCTGATACCAAAGGATATAGTAATAAGAGGTTTTATAATGGATTCCGTTACGGGAGAGCTTTCAGAAGTTGAGATATAAGGGGTTTCACCCCTTACCCCTCTGTAGGGT
>NZ_CALHFB010000004.1:0-55048 GCF_938029165.1 uncultured Anaerofustis sp. | reverse complement strand
GCGTACAAGAAGGTAAAAAATACTTCTCAGTAGCAAGCGGTGGCGGTACAGGAAGAACACTTCATCCTGACAACATGGCTGCAGGTCCTGCTTCTTACGGTATGACTGATACAATGGGAAGAATGCATTCTGATGCTCAATTTGCCGGTTCTTCATCAGTTCCTGCTCACGTAGAAATGATGGGACTTATCGGTATGGGTAACAACCCTATGGTTGGTGCTACAGTTTCAGTTTCTGTTGCAATCGAAGAAGCTCATAAATAATCATTAAAAAATCAAAGACACCTTTTGGTGTCTTTTTTATTTAAATAAAAAACCTAATTGACATCTCAACTTTTCCTAGAAAATCAATAAAATTGAGATTTTGTTTTTAATAAAAAATTGATAAATACAATAATATTAAATAAATGTTTATTTATTATAAAATGATATATTTAATATAAAATTTTAAGAAAAGGAATGCTTAATCAGAGGATACAAAGAAGTTGTAAATAACATTAGAAAAATAATAGAGAAATATACATTGATTTGTTTCAATAGCAGAAGAAAATAAATTCAAGAATTATAAAATGAAATAAAAGAGCTCCTTTTATAGGAGCTTTTATTTTTTAATGAAACAATGTAAACTATAGTGACTTTTAATATTTATCAAGAAGCCTTTTATAAATAATTATCCCTACCACATACAAAAATACTAAAAGCCCTCCGAGATATAATACTATAAGTTTACCCTCTTTTATTATTTCAAGACTTGAAAGGATAGAAAAGACCATCATAGAAAGTGCTATTACGACAAGAGCTATGACATAAGCATAACGTCCGCTTTTATCTCTGAGTTTTTCCTTTAATTCATCGTGCATATCTATTCTTTCATTTTCAAGCATTTCAGCGTATCTTTCCTTATTCTTCGGACGAGTCCAGTATATATATTTATAAATCATAGAAAATCCCATACCCGCCATAGCTCCGGTAAGTCCCCAAAGAACACCGCTTAGTTTATTATCGTTATGTGATATGGCAATAATTAAAAATACACTTCCGAGAATAGCATACAATATCCCAAGCATAAGATTATTCTTTTTCATTATCATCATCTTTCCTTTCATGTATAAAAACATCTTCTATCCTTTTATCAAAGAAATCCGCAATTTCAAAAGCCAGTTCGAGAGAAGGATTGTACTTCCCGTTTTCTATGGAACTAATCGTCTGCCTGGACACTTTTAGCTGTTTCGCAAAATTCTCTTGATTCAATCCCATTTTCTTTCTTAATTCTTCTACTTTGTTTTCCAAATACAACATCTCCTTTTTGACAATGTTCCTTTACAATATTATATGCCTTTTAATGATTTTTGTCAATGTTCCTTTACATATTAATAAGAAATAATATTATAAAGTCATATATTATGATATAATTTTAATATATTACATATAAAAAGAGGAAATTAATATGAAAAAGAATTGCTTATCAGGGCTATTGCTTCTCCTATATGTTTTATTTTATAACGGATATGTTTATGCGAATTCTTCATGGGGCTGGGTGGATAAAAGACCTTTCGATTTATTGCCTATGGTTATGATTTTGACTTTAACTATAGAGGTCATTATGACAATAAACTCCCTTGATGAAAAGAAATGGCTAGTCGTGATATCGGTAATTACTCTGGCAAACTTGGCTTCTTTTGCAGCACCATATATTTACATTCAAGGATTTGGTGCTGAAGTAGGTTACACATTTAAAGAATGCCTTGATAACATTCCAACATATAATATCTGTTTTATATATTTACTTATGACTATATTAATCGAACTTCCTATTGTATATGGGATACTCAAAAGTTATACAAAAAACAAAGCTAAATTATTTAATATGATAATACTTGCAAATACTGTTACAACTATGCTCGTCTTTATAATAGAAAGGATATTTTGCAGCGGTTCATACTAAATAAAAAAGAGTGGTTCCCCACTCTTTTTCTATTTAAGAAAATCTATTATGATTTTTGAAAATTCTTTAGCATTGGATATTATGGCAGGATGTTTTCCTATTTCAAAAATATGGATATCCCCTGCTCCGATTTCAAAGATAATTTCTTCGTATTCTGTGATAAAATCCTTTTTTATCATCTCATCTTTCATGCTTCCCGTAAGAAGAAGCGGAACGGACAATTCCTTTATAGGTCTATAGAACAAAGGAACATCTTCCTCAGCCATTTTTATAAGCACTTCGGTATCTTTATCCACTGGATTTTCCCAGTCTTCGCCATGACACCATTTATAAAAGTATTTAGTAAAAATACTTTTCTTTGCACTTATTCTCTCTTCTATCAAATCCTCTTTAAATGTATCACCGAGTTTCCTTCCGTCAAAGCTATCAGCGACAACTTTGTTTATCAGCTCGGGACAATAAAGTGCCGCATTTATAGCTGCCCATGCACCTCCGCTGGTTCCTATAAGATTTACTTTATCGTACCCCAGATACTTTATAAGTTTAGTAACTTGCTTCCCCTGATCTATCCATAAATCAGTATCGAACGTTTCTACCCTATCCGATTTACCTGAGCCTAAAAAATCTATAAGAATGACCTTAAAATTATTTTTATACAGAGATAAAATAGGCTTAAACATCTTTGAAGATACCGCATTTCCGTGAAGGAACATCACTGGCTTTCCATTACCTATTTCGCAGTAATATGCATTCTCGTTTTTATATTTAAAATATGACATAACATGCCTCCAATTCATTTTTATTCCATTAAATGACTCGCAAGGCATTATAACATAAAGCCTCGCTTACTATTCAGTCCAGATACCCATCACTTTTCTCCTTTTCTCTTTTTAATATCAATATTATATCATATCCCTTTATAAATCATAGGCGTATATATAATCCCATTTATCGTTTGTTCCTTATCGGTATCGGTAAAACCAAGCTTATGATAAAACTTGACCGCATACGGCGAAGAGTTTACCGTGATATCCTCACTAACGATACATCTTACATAATCAAAGAGCTTTCTTCCTATCCCTTTTCTATGGTATTTATCATCTACAAAAAATAAACATATATGATTTTCCCTAATAGCAATTACACCTATAACGTCTTTATCCTTAAAATAACCATATATATTAAGCCTTGATATTTCTTCAATGTTATTTAAAAAACTTTTAAATTCCTCTATCCCCTCTTTTGAATAAGAGGGTGCTTCGTATTTTAAAAATACTTTCCATACCAAATCAAGAGCGGACAACAGCTCACTTTCTTTTATACTTCTTATCTCCATATGATATTCCTTATATTTTTTTATTATAATATAACACATTAATAGTCTTATAAAACAGTTAAAATCATATATAAGACTTATTTGGGGTTTTATTTAAAAAGATATTGACAAATAAAATAAAAAATGATATTCTATCATTGTTAGCAATAGCTAACACTTGTAATGAATATATATGTGTTACATATATTTTTTACCTATACATTAACAAGGATTAATGTAATATTTATCTCTTTTTTATATTTAATAGAATGAACGGTACTGCATAGTGTGCATACCCTTAAAAAAATAGCCATAACTTCCAAATATTTGTTTTATGCGGTACCATGACCATTCTATCAGCAATGCAAGGTGTACAATTTTGTTTTAGAAATATTACCCCTTAAACGTTCCCCTACTCTTTGAACTCTAATGACTTTATTTTCTTTAACTATTCTTTTAATTATAATTCCCGCTCAAAATCAACATAAAAAAGTAGAACAGAGAATGAAACGAGAACGGAATAAGCCTTGAAATAATCAAACAAAATACTGACAATGTTCTTATATATGTTTGCAGAGTAAAGAACAAGCATAGGAATATGCTTCTTTTTTTTATTCCACCATGCGTAGAGTTATAAACCATTTATATATGGTATAATATCATTCGAGGTAATAAAATGGATAGAGAAAAAAGAAAACAGATGATATATGAATATAAAAACAGGACTCCCGAAATGGGTATTTTATCATATAAGTGTATACATACAAATGAAATATTTTTAGGTACGGCAAATGATATAAAAGCTAAAATAAACAGTAACAAAGTAAAGCTGAACAGCGGTTCATATCCAAATAAATATTTACAGGAATTATGGAATAAATACGAAGCCGATAGCTTCGAAATTAAAATTTATAAAAGACTTGAATTAAAAACCAAAGAAGATAAAGAAAAAACATTAAAAAAACTTGATGAGCTTTTGGAAAACAGCCTTAAAGAAGTCCCCGAATCAAAGAGAATGAAGAAGAAAAAAAGGAAATAGAAAATGGATAATATAAAAATAGGTAATTTAATAAAAACTCTAAGAATAAAAAAGGATATGACACAAAAAGAAATCGGAGATAAGTTAAGTGTAAGCGACAAGACGATATCAAAATGGGAAACGGGAAACGGACTTCCGGATATAAGCATTTTAAGTGCTTTAGCCGAAGTACTCGACACTCAAATAGATTATTTGCTTACGGGAGAAGTAAAAATAAATGATAATAAAGGAGGAAATATGAAAAACACCAAGTTTTATGTCTGCGATAACTGCGACAATATAATAATAAGCACAAAGGAAATAAATGCTTCATGCTGTTCTTCACAGCTGAAGGAACTTAAAGTAAGCGATACTTTGGATAAAGGACTTATCAAAGTAGACTTTATCGATAATGAATTTTATGTCCACATGGATCATGCAATGACCAAAGAAAACTATATATCATTTATTGCATATGTAACATATGACAAAGTATATCTAAATAAACTATACCCCGAAGGTCATGCAGAAGCAAGGTTCAGATACTCGGGGCATGGTATATTCTATGCATATTCAAAAGCAGAAGGTCTATATATGAAGAAGTATTAAATCAAAGGCTTAAAAAGCCTTTTTTAATGTCAATCTTAAATTGACATTTATGAAATAACTTTATATCATAGTATAAAAGACTTCAAGGGATACTACTATGCTAATAGATTTAACAAGCGGAAATATAACAAAGAAAATGATGTTGTTTGCTGTCCCTATGATAATAGGAAATCTACTTCAGCAAATATATAATATTGCAGATACGATAATCGTTGGAAAATTTATAGGCTCCGATGCACTGGCTGCTGTTGGGTCTTCTTATACATTGATGATATTTTTAACTTCCATATTACTGGGACTTTGTATGGGCAGCGGCGCGGTCTTTTCTATCAGGTACGGAGAAAATGACAAGGAAAAATTAAAGAAAAGCATCGGGATTTCTTTTGTTATCATACTTTCTGTTACTATTATTTTGAATATAGCGGTCTTTGTATTCATTGACCCAATAATGGATTTTTTAAACATCCCTCCTTCGATTTATCCGATGATGAAGAGTTATTTATGGATAATATTCTTTGGGATAACCGCAACATTTTTATACAATTTTTATTCATCTGTACTCAGGTCTGTGGGTAACTCCTTTTCTCCTCTCATTTATCTTGGAGTATCCGTGGTTTTGAATATAGTCCTTGATTTGATATTTGTTTTATCTTTTAACATGGGAGTAAAGGGCGCTGCTATAGCAACGGTTATATCTCAGTTTGTATCGGGTATAGGAATAGCCTTATACACTTTGATTAAATTTCCCGAGTTTAGATTTAGTATTGCTGAATTAAAATTTGATAGAGATATTATAAAAGATATATTCAAGTTTTCCTTTCTTACATGTATCCAGCAGTCCATAATGAACTTTGGGATACTTTTGGTTCAGGGACTTATAAACTCATTTGGTACCATAGTAATGGCAGCCTTTGCCGCCGCCGTAAAGATAGATTCTTTTGCATATATGCCCGTTCAGGATTTCGGTAATGCATTTTCTACTTTTATTGCTCAAAACTACGGTGCGAAGAAAAAGTATAGGATAAAAGAAGGGATAAAAAACGCAGTCAAATATACTATTATATTCTGTTTTATCATATCTCTCATCGTTTTTATATTCGCAAAACAATTCATGCTTATATTCGTGGACGCTTCGAAAGCTGAGATTATAAATCATGGTATAACTTATTTAAGGATAGAGGGAGCTTTTTATTTCGGTATAGGGTGTCTGTTTTTACTCTACGGATTTTTCAGAGCCGTGGAAAAGCCTTTTATATCGGTAGTACTGACGGTAGTATCGCTGGGAACGAGAGTAGTCCTTGCATATACATTATCTAAAATTCCAAGCATAGGAGTTATTGGCATATGGATAAGCGTACCTATAGGCTGGATCTTAGCGGATATAATAGGATTAGTATATTATAAATCAAAAAAGAAAGAAATAAATGAAAAACTAATGACATAAAGATGTATTTGATAATATATCTGATTTTATACATTCAAATTCAAATATACAAAAGCTATTGTAATGATATCAAATTAAATAATCCGAACTAAAATAAATTTTATACATATATAAAAAACACTAACAAATTTTACAACATTAATAAGATTATTTAGAATATACCCCATCAAGCAATGGAATTATATTTTATCTTAATAATACTTCTATGATTTATGGAATTCTCTAATTAGCAGTTTGATACATAAAAAAGACCGCTTAGCGGTCTTTTTTAATACTTTATTACAGCTCCTGCGGGACATACGCTGTAGCAGTTCCCGCACTCCAAGCAATTATCTTCAGTTATTTTATATTTTTCCTCAGCTTCTTCTATTGCATTAAATGAGCATACCTTGATACACTTACCGCAGAGGATACAATCCTCGGTTATATCATAACCTCTTTTTTCGACATTTCCCCCTCCAAATGAAAATGTCCTCTTTACCATAGGTTTAACGGAGAGGTCCACATACTCCCCGACTCCCTGATAAATTTTGAATACCGAGAGTGCCATTTTGCTCTCTTCGCTAGAATAGATTTCATTCATATATGTATTCTTCTTAAATATCTCATCAAGCTTTTCGCTGTCTATACACTCAACTTTTCCCTTCACACTAATGGCTTTTGTAGACATAGTATCATGTCCTTTCATTCCGGACAGTGAAACAAATCCTCTTTTGATAAGTCTGCCATAAAAACCTTTGCCTTTGGCTGTAATGAAATAAAGGGCCTCATCATCGTAAAGCATAACATCTATTACGCAGGTTTCGGGAAGTCCGTTATCGTCCACAGTAGCAAATGTAGCGGAATGTATTTCTTCTACTAAAAATTTGAAGTAATCTTTAGCTTCTCTCATTGATTATTTTTCTCCTTTAAGTATAGGACTTACTCCTTTATAAATAAGCATTGTGAAAACTGAGATAATAAGTCCCTTTATAATATTTGCGGGAATTGCACTGAACAAGATTACATCCAGTTTTGTTTTTATAAATGGTATTATTTCTGAAAATGCAGCAATCACCTGCTCTAAAGGCATGAATACGCTGTACATCGGAAGAAGTACAAAATAGTTAAGAAGTCCGGCGACTACCGCCATAACTACGCTTGCTAATATACAAGCAACCAAAGCTGTTTTCTTGGTCTTTCTTCGTTTGTAAATAATCCCCGCGGTGAATACAAAAGACGCTCCCATAAAAAAGTTTGCAAGTTCTCCTATACCTCCGGTATTGGTAGAAAACATCTGAAGCCCGTTTTTAATAAGCTCTATTATTACTCCAGTTATGGGACCGAAGGCAAATGAGCCTATAAGAGCGGGTAAATCAGATAGATCCATCATCGCAAATGACGGCGACAGAGGCATCGGGATTTCCAAAAATGCCAGAAGGAATGATACCGCACTAAGCATTGCGGTAACTACCATAACTCTTACATTGATTTTTGACTTTGTCTTTTGTGTTGTTTTTTCATTAATGTTCTCCATAATTCTCCTTATAAACAGATATGAGGTGAATTTAAAAAACGCCCTTTGTACTAAAACAACAGGGCGGTTTCTTATCATATCTTCTTTCATCCGGACTTTACCGTCGGTCATGGAATTTCACCATGTCAGCTTTTCGCTCGCAGACTTTACTGCCGGTCAGGAATTGCACCTTGCCCTGAAGATAACTTTTAAAGTTATTTAATTTATGTAATCACGATTTAGCATAACTGGAGGATCAAGCTAAATCTTCGATTACTTTTTTATTATACATTTTTTTTACTTGGTTGTAAATATTTTACATTGATAAAATAAGTTTATAATTATTCCAAATTAAGATATAAGTATTTATCTATACTTTTATTTCTTTTATTGATATAACTTTTATCATATTTACTTCCTATTTTATAATCAATAGGATATTTAAATATCGGTCCGTCATAAACAAAAGAGTGATATTCTCCGTTCTCGCCGCAGATATCCGCATTTGAAGGGAAACTTGAAATAAAATCATCGTCGATGATTTTTCCTATAAAATTCTCATCTACTATTTCAGCATTTAATGAAGTTATGACAGCCTTAAATCCTAAGTCTATGAATTCTCTCATGATTTCTTTTGTATTCATACCCCAAAGAGGAAATACTGCATTTATCCCTGATTTTGTGCACTTTGCTTCTCTTGACTTTTTTAGTTCTTTCAGATGTATATCTCCAAAAACAGAAGTAAAAATATCCTTATCTTTAAATTTATTTATCTCAGTTTTCATTTTAGTGTTATAAGCCCTTTCGGTTTTGTAATCCGATAAATCTATCGTTGTGAGCGGGATACCTATGGAAGTCGATTGTTCTTTTAATAAGTTTAAATTTACTTCATGCATCGGTATTTTTTTATTATTAACAACAGTAAATAAAGATTTGATATCATATTCGTTTGATTTCATCATTTTATACAATGCCAATGAAGAATCTTTTCCGCTGCTCCAATTAAAAAATGCTTTTTCCATTTTACTATTCCTATATATGTTCATTTATTTTTAAATATTATATTATTAAAAGCAATTTAAGTAAATAAAGAGAAATGAATATTTAATACATAATCGAATGGGGATTAAAAACAAAAAAACAGCACAGTTTTCCTATGCTGTTTAATTATACTAAACATAATTCTTTAAGTTCGGGAATGCATCTTTTCCGATATATTTAGCCTTTTCTCCAAGATCTTCTTCTATCCTAAGGAGCCTGTTGTATTTACAAACCCTCTCTGTTCTGGACGGTGCCCCGGTTTTTATCTGTCCCGCATTAAATCCAACGGCTAAATCGGCGATAAAGGTATCTTCTGTCTCTCCCGATCTGTGAGAAACGATAGTGGTATAACCGTGTTCTCTCGCAAGCTTCATGGTACTTAGGGTTTCCGTAAGGGAACCGATTTGGTTTACTTTCACAAGTATCGAATTTCCCGCTCCCATTTCAATACCTTTTTTAAGTCTCTTTTCATTTGTAACGAATAAATCATCTCCAACAAGCTGAACTTTATTTCCTATTTTGTCAGTGAGAACTTTCCAGTGCTCAAAGTCATCTTCGAATAATCCGTCTTCGATTGAGATTATTGGATATTTTGTCGTAAGAATTTCATAATAGGTAGTCATTTCTCCGTATCTTCTGTTCTCGGTCTCATAGAAATACGATTCCTGATTTTTATCATATATCTCACTGCTAGCAACGTCTAAGGCAAGAGAAATATCCTCTCCCGCTTTATACCCTGCATTTTCTATCGCCTTTAATATAAGCATTATAGCTTCTTCCGCACATTTAAGGTTAGGTGCAAATCCACCTTCGTCACCTACGGAAGTACATAAATTCTGAAGCTTTAAGATATCTTTCAATTTATGATAAACTTCACTGCCCATTCTAAGAGCTTCTTTAAATGAAGAAGCACCGTGAGGAACTATCATGAATTCCTGGATATCTACGTTATTATCCGCATGCTTACCGCCGTTTAAAATATTCATCATAGGTACGGGAAGTACGCATGGGTCTTTTATATCTGCAAGTCTGCCTATATATTCATAAAGCGGTATATTTAGACTCTTTGCAGCAGCTCTTGCACAGGCAAGGGAAACGCCCAAAATAGAATTCGCTCCGAGCCTTTCTTTGTTTTCTGTTCCGTCAAGTTCAAGCATAGCCTCGTCTATTCCCTTTTGGTCGCTAGCGTCTCTTCCCAATAGTATATCCCTGATATCTTTATTTACGATAGCCACGGCTTTCAAAACACCATTGCCTAAGTATCTGTTTTCATCATTATCTCTAAGTTCAACGGCTTCAAATTCTCCCGTCGAAGCCCCTGAAGGTACACTTGCAATGGCACTTACACCATTTTCCAAACATACTTCGACTTCCACTGTCGGGTTTGCTCTCGAATCAAGAATTTCTCTCGCCTTTAAACTAACAATTTTTGTATTACTCAATTTAAAATCCTCCTTTTGCAATTTAGTTTTAGCAAAAACAGGGATAATATACACTTTGAACTAATGTATGATTTAATTACGATGATCGGTTATAATAAAATTTGGCACACTTTTCGTTAGTTATCACAAATATATTGTAAAAAAAAATTGATTTGCCACTAATTCTCTACCTTTTTACTGGATTATAATACAAATAAAGAAAAATGCACTAATTTAAATTTATTTTAGGGGATAAAAAATATATATTTCAATAACAGCAAAAAAACTACCCAACAAGGTAGTTTTATTTAATAAAACGTATTTGTAAATTTAAATTTATAAAATAATCGTTATTTAACCATATTATCTATTTCTCTTTACATACCAAAACACACTCCGAAAGCAGCTTTCCTTGAAGCAGATACTTTTCTTTTATTTTAAAACCATTATCCTCAATAAAATTCATATACTCTCGGGATTTCCATTTATGAAATGTATTAAAACCTGCTTTTTCCATAAACCATAGGCGGATTTTATCTACTTTTCCGTCATAGACAAATGTAGGTGCGATCAAAAGTCCGTCTTTTTTAAGTACACGTTTTATTTCATCAAGTGCCTTATTTGGATTTGGCATTATATGAAGTGCATTGGCAATAAGTACAACATCAAAAACATCATTTTTATAACTAAGAGATGTAGCATCCTGGACTTCATAAGTGATATTTTTATTATTAAGACGCTTTTCTGTTTCATAAAGCATTTTTTCGGAAAAATCCGTCGCAGTCCAGCTATCTGCTTCATCAGCAAGCAAACGAGTAAGCTGTCCCGTACCGCATGCCAACTCAAGGACACTTTGCTCTTTACTTAATAAAGGTCTTATTTTCTCACAAAGTGTGTTATATAATCCTTCGTTCCCTTTTTCCTGAAATGATGTATAAAGCTTTGCTGTTCTTTCCCAAAATTCTTTGTTCGATTTATCAGCCATAAAGCATAGTTCTCCGTTTCATAGTAATAAGTTAAAAATATATTACTTATTTATTATGATATTAGAATAACTCTTTGTCAAATAAATAGTTATTATTTAAAAAAATGTAAACATATTTATCAAAGAATAAAAATAACATATATTAGCCTAATGATTTAAATATTTACTGTTTCCGTAACCTAAAATCAGCATAAATATATTACTTAAGAAAATAAGTCCCAAAGTAAACGATTTGCTTTTATTAAACTTCTTTCCCAGTTTTATGTACATCATGATATATAAAACCAAATCAGCTATAGGTATAAAGAAAAGGAACATATACCACCCGAAGCCGAAGGTTATTTTACATAATGTAAAAGTACCATAAAAAGGTATTAAAGCTTTCCAGCCTTTCTCTCCTGCTTTCTCAAATACTTTCCACCTTGCGAGTATCGTTAATACTATTAAAATCAAAGGGAAAACAAAAGTTATCCAAGGAGAGATCCACTGTATATCAGCAGAAGCTTCCCATCCTGTGGCTAATGTATTTGAACTTATCCAGCCAACATCAATAGTTTTAAGGTTTAACCCCACCGTTTTATTTAACATCAACGTATAAATATCCTTAAGATAAATCCATACATAATTCACCGAAATATATGAAATTTCAAGAACACTTCTTATCAAGTAATATGGGATATTAAAAGATATCATATTTACCCTCTCTTTTAAAATATTTTTTAATTTACTGAAGAAATATGCTTGTCTTTTGAAACATCAGCACATGAATATTTACTCTTCCCAAATGCCAATATAAACAAAAATATTGGCGTAAATAAAATAAGACCTATAGTAAATAACTTGCCCTTACCAAACTTTTTACCTAATTTTATATATGTAATTATATACATTATCAAATTGATATAAGGAAGAAAGAAAAATAGAAAGTACCACCCCGAGCCTAAGGTTATTTTACAAAGTGTATATATACCATAAAAGGGTATTAAAGCTTTCCAGCCTGATTCCCCCGCTTTATCAAAGATTTTCCACCTGGAAATTAAAATTATCAAAAGAATGATTAAAGGCAAGATGATTGGGATAAATATAAAATCAAAAAACTTACCAAAGCCGGTAATATCAAACATAGACTCACTGCTCCAGCCTATATCTATCGATGTAAGCCCCATATCACCGCAAAATTTTATTAGATATAAGCTATAAAGCATATCCAAATATTCAAGAACCAGATTTCTTGCAGCATAAGCGTAGTCACAAATATAATAAACTGCGTTATTGATGATATTCATATACTCAAAATACATTTTTTAACCTCTTTTATATGATTTTTATTACTTCTTTAAGTCAAATCTGCTTTTACCAAACCCTAATATAAGAATAAATATAGGATTTAAAGTGATAAGCCCCAATGCAAATAATTTTCCTCTATTGAAAGCCTTTGCTAATCTTATGGATACAATTATATGTATAGCAAAATTTATAATCGGTATATAGTATAAAATAAAGGACCATTTCGGATAACTTAACATTTTACATAAAATATACTTATTATAAACGGGAACTACTGCTTTCCAGCCTTTTTGTCCTGATTTCTCAAATACCCGCCATCTCCCTGTCATTATCAAAGGAAGTGATAATATATAAATAGGAAGTATAAGTCCCAAATAATAAATCAAAAGGATATAAAACCACCTTTGGAAAGTATCTATCAGGATTTCCCATCGCGTTGGAGCATAAGAACCTGGATCAAAAACCGTAACCTTAAAATTAAGTTCATCAACTATAAATTGAAATATCTTATTTAACATTCGATTTAACCTTAATTATCATTATCGGTAGCCATTGATAAATATTCACTCTTATTAAATCCCAGTATTATAAGGAAAAACGGAAATAAGAATATCAATCCAAAAGTAAAAGGCTTTTTCAATTCAAACTTCCTCGATAATCCGATACACATCATAATATGAACAGCTATATTTACTATTGGGATAAAAGAAAGTATACAGTATAAACCTTTATCCATCGCTATTTTATATAGGACATATCTGCTGTAAAAAGGGATAAATGCCTTATACGCTTTTTCATTTGCCTTTTCAAATACCTTATATCTTCCAATGATTATAAAAGGCAAGAGTACTAGATAAAATTTGATTGTAATATCCAGAATAAATAAAACAAGAAAAGCAATTAAAAGGATATATTCATTTGAATTTGAAGCAAGCCCTGCAAAATCAAATGGAGCAAAAAAGCTATCACTTTCTATCCAGCCTATATCAATACTCGTTAGCTGAAAACTAAAGTTATCCACTATCCTCTGCATGATTTCGGTAATCATTATATATCTCCTTTTATAGAATATTTATCGTCTGCGTCATAATAATGCTCTTTTTTATCTCTTAATAATACCAAAATAGGAATAAAGACTTCGGGAAGCAATATAAGCCCGATATTAAAAGCTGTTGACTTTTTAAAATATATTCCCGTCTTATAATCTAAATAGATATAAAAAATATCCCTCACATAAGGAACAAAGCATAATATCCAAAGCCAGCCTTTATCCTCTGAAATAACCTTTTTTATAAGTAAATATAAAGAGTAGAAAGGAACTATAAATAAAATCCCTCTATACCCGAGCTTTTCATATAATTTATAATAAACAACACCATAGAAAATCAAATAAAGAATTAAAAATAATAAAATAAAGTAGCCCCAATTCTCATTGTTGGAAATCAAGTTTTTCATGTAATCAAAACTACTATCAAAAATATCAATATCATAAAGATACTTAAATAATAATAGGATCATAACTATTCGCCTCTTTTATATATGTAATACAATCATTATACTACAAAATACGACAAAGTAAAACGAAAATGAATGAGGTTGTCTGATTTAAAGGATTTTAATTAAAATATCCTAATAAATAGATATTTATTTTTAATTGTTATTCATTACCGTCATAAAGAAGGTCAAATATAAAATCATCTTATTTCATTAAATTTTTCTAACCTTGAAAATAATAAACTATTAAAAAAGCTCCCTTTTTGGGAGCTTTTTTATATTACGCCGCGATATGACCTATCGTGACTTTTAGATTCTTTTAATAAGGCTTAAACCTTAGATAATAAGATAATTCTTTTTTAGAACTATTTTAATACAAATGACTTACCTGTCATATCTTCCGGTTGTTTTATGCCCATCAAATCAAGTACTGTAGGAGAAACATCGCATAAAGCTGCTTCTTCAACTACACCTTTGATTAGTTTGCTTTCAACTATACATTTTACTTTATTAGTCGTATGAGCTGTAAATGGTTTTCCGTCTTCAGACATAAGTTCCGCATTACCGTGGTCAGCTGTGATTATAATGCTGTAGTCATTTTTCAATGCAGCACTTTCAACTTCGCCTACACATTCATCGACTGCTTCAACGGCAGCCTTAGCGGCTTCAAATACGCCTGTATGACCGACCATATCACAGTTAGCAAAATTGACAGCAATAAAGTCGTAATCTTTATCGTTGATTGCTTCAACCAGCTTGTCCTTTACTTCATAAGCACTCATTTCAGGTTTTAAATCGTAAGTAGCTACTTTAGGAGACGGAACAAGTATCCTGTCTTCCCCTTTGTATTCTTTTTCGATACCGCCGTTGAAGAAATATGTTACATGAGCATATTTTTCGGTTTCGGCGATCCTTAGCTGAGTATATCCGTTATCGCTTAAATATTCACCTAATGTGTTTGTAATGACTTGAGGTTTGAATGCGATTAGTACATTCTTAAAGCTTGCATCATAATTTGTAAATGTAACAAATGTCAAATTCAAGTCTTCTTCCCTTTCAAATCCGTCAAAATCAGCTTCTACCAAAGCTCTTGTTATTTGTCTTGCTCTGTCGGGTCTGAAGTTGAAGAAGATAACGCTGTCATTCTTAGAAATTTTAGCGCCCTCACCAACTATCGTAGGAAGTACGAATTCGTCTGTAGTATCGGCGTCATAAGAAACCTGCATAGCATCAGCCGCACTGTCTGCTTTTTCTCCGATACCGTAAACCAAAGCGTCATATGCTTTTTTTGTTCTTTCCCATCTGGTATCTCTGTCCATTGCATAGTATCTTCCCGATACAGTAGCGATTTTACCTACACCGATTTGCTTGATTTTTTCTTCAAGTTCTTCGATATATCCTTTTCCGCTCATAGGAGGAGTATCTCTACCATCCATATAGCAGTGGATATATACATCTTTAATTCCTTGTTTTTTAGCCATTTCAAGCAAAGCATATAAATGTTCGTTAGATGAATGAACTCCGCCGTCAGATACAAGACCCATCAAATGAAGAGCCGAGTTATTCTTCTTAACATTTTCTACAGCTTTTAAGAATTCTTCATTAGTAAAGAAATCTCCGTCCTGAATTGATTTTGTGATCCTTGTAAGTTCCTGATATACGACTCTTCCCGCACCAAGGTTTAAATGTCCTACTTCACTGTTACCCATTTGTCCTTCGGGTAAACCAACGCTTAAACCGCTGCAGTTAAGGAATAAGTGAGAGTTATCTTTCCATATCCTATCCAAGTTTGGTGTTGAAGCACTATATACTGCATTACCTTCATGACTCTCAGAATAGCCATAGCCGTCTAATATCATTAATAATACTTTATTCATGTTCCACCTATTAAGCTTCTTTATAATTAACTAAAGTAACAAAATCAGCTTTTAAGCTTGCTCCGCCGACTAAAGCTCCGTCGATATCGCTCATTGACATCAATGCTTTCACATTACCCGCATTAACACTTCCGCCGTAAAGAATTCTCATTGCATCGGCAACTTCTTCACCGAGAAGTTCTTTAACAAGTTTTCTGATATATCCGCATGCTTCGTTTGCTTGTTCATCGGTAGCTGTTTTGCCTGTTCCGATAGCCCATACAGGTTCGTATGCAAGGATGATTTTCTTAGCGTCTTCTTTAGAGATACCTTCAAGCATTTTAGTAGTTTGTTCTTTTAATACATCAAAAGCTTTTCCGCTTTCTCTTTCTTCTAAAGTTTCTCCGACACAAGGGATTGGTATCAAGCCTTTTTCCAAAGCTTTTTTAGTCTTTAAGTTTACGCCTTCATCTGTTTCGTTGAAGTATTGTCTTCTTTCGCTGTGACCGATAATAACGTATTTACAGCCTGCTTCGATAATCATATCGGCTGTTACTTCTCCTGTGTAAGCACCGCTTTCTTCGAAGTACATATTTTGTGCACCGATACCAACGTTTGAACCTTTTGCTGCTTCCACAGCCGCAGGGATAGTCATATAAGTCGGGCAGATAACCACTTCAGGGTCTGCCACATTGATTTTATCTAAAAATTCATTAAAAAACTCTTTTGCTTCAGCAGCTGTTTTATTCATTTTCCAGTTGCCGGCTATTACTTTTGTTCTTGCCATTTATACTCTCCTTTTACTTATCTGTAATGTTTATTTATCGTTTGCTGCAACAACGCCCGGAAGGTCTTTTCCTTCAAGGAACTCAAGGCTGGCACCGCCGCCTGTAGAGATATGAGTCATCTTATCTCCGAAACCAAGTTGGTTAACGGCTGCTGCTGAATCTCCGCCCCCGATTATCGTTGTAGCGTCTGTTTCAGCTAATGCTTCTGCTACAGAAATAGTACCTTTTGCAAGGATAGGATTTTCAAATACACCCATAGGTCCGTTCCAAACTACTGTCTTAGCTGATTTTACTGCGTCAGCGAATAATTTTGCAGTTTCGGTACCGATATCAAGTCCCATCATATCAGCAGGGATTTCATTTGAAGGCACTACTTTGATTTCGATTTCGGCATCGATTGGATTTGGGAAATCCTTTGTGATCGTAGTATCTATAGGAAGTAAAAGTTTTTTACCAAGCTTTTCGGCTTTTTCCATCATTTCTTTACAGTAATCTAATTTTTCATCATCTACCAAAGAAGTACCGATTTCGTATCCTTTAGCTTTTAGGAATGTATAAGCCATTCCTCCGCCGATGATCAAAGTATCACATTTTTCAAGAAGGTTAGCGATAACGTTTAATTTATCCGCAACTTTAGCTCCTCCGAGGATTGCTACGAAAGGTCTTTCTGGATTATTTACCGCATTACCTAAAAAGTCGATTTCTTTTTGCATTAAATAACCTACAACGGCTGTGTCAACATATTCTGTAACACCAACGTTAGAACAGTGAGCTCTGTGAGCTGTACCGAAAGCGTCGTTAACAAAAATATCGCATAATGAAGCTAAGTCTTTGCTTAATGCTTCTCCGTTTTTAGTTTCTTCCGCTCTGTAACGTGTGTTTTGAAGAAGTACTACATCTCCTTCTTTCATGTCAGCAACTGCTTTTTTTGCATTTTCCCCTACTACGTTATCATCAGCCGCAAAAACAACTTCTTTACCTAATTTTTCAGATAATCTTTTTGCAACAGGTGCAAGTGATAATTCAGGCTTAGCTTCTCCCTTTGGTTTACCGAGATGAGAACATAAAATAACTTTACCGCCGTCTTTCATAACCTTTTCGATTGTAGGAAGAGCAGCGTTTATTCTGTTTTCATCTGTGATTTCTCCGTCCTTTAAAGGTACATTGAAGTCACATCTTATTAATACTTTTTTTCCTTTGACATTTATATCATCTACTGATTTTTTATTTAGCATCTAATATGCTCCTTTCAAAATTTTGTAAATAAAAAGGTCCGGGCCAGTAACGATCCCGGACCCATTTTGGATCTTTGTAAATTGTACTTTAAGTTGATTAAGCTAATTCTGAGAAGTATTTGATTGTTCTTACCATTTGGCTTGTGTAAGAATTTTCATTATCATACCAAGATACTACTTGAACTTGTGTATCACCGTTTTCCATTGGAGATACCATTGTTTGTGTAGCGTCGAATAATGAACCATATCTCATACCTACGATATCGCTTGATACTAATTCTTCTTCTGTGTAACCGAATGATTCAGTTTGAGCGTTCTTCATAGCTTCGTTGATTTGTTCAACTGTTACGTTACCTTTAACAACAGCTACTAAGATTGTTGTAGAACCTGTTGGTGTTGGAACTCTTTGTGCAGAACCTATTAATTTACCGTTAAGTTCAGGGATAACAAGACCGATAGCTTTTGCAGCACCTGTTGAGTTAGGAACGATGTTAACTGCAGCTGCTCTTGCTCTTCTGAAGTCACCTTTTCTTTGTGGTCCGTCAAGAGTCATTTGGTCGCCTGTGTAAGCATGAATTGTGCTCATGATACCAGATTGGATTGGAGCTAAGTCGTTAAGAGCTTTAGCCATTGGAGCTAAACAGTTTGTTGTACAAGAAGCTGCAGAGATAACTGTATCTTCAGGTGTTAATGTTTTTTCGTTTACGTTATAAACGATTGTTGGAAGGTCATTACCTGCTGGAGCAGAGATAACAACTTTTCTAGCACCTGCTTTAACGTGAGCTTCTGCTTTAGCTTTAGATGTATAGAAACCTGTACATTCTAATACTACGTCTACACCGATTTCTCCCCATGGAAGTTTTGCAGCGTCAGCTTCAGCATAGATTTTAATTTCTTTGCCGTCGATGATGATTGAATCATCTGTAGCTGAAACTTTATCAGCAAGAGCGTATGTTCCTTGTGATGAGTCATATTTTAATAAATGTGCTAACATGTCCGGAGATGTAAGGTCATTGATTGCAACTACTTCATAGCCTTCTGCACCAAACATTTGTCTGAATGCTAACCTCCCAATTCTACCAAATCCGTTAATAGCTACTTTTACTGCCATAATAAAATTCCTCCTAATATTATAATTATTTTATTTTTTTGAAGTCTTGATTTATTTTATTTTCAGACCTCATTACGTAGCAAGTTTAAATTAGCCCCAATATTCGAGCATAAATTGAACTTTATCAGTATTATATATAAATTAATCAGTAAAATCAATAATTTAAATGAAAAAATGAAACAACTTTTTTATAAATTTATCGTTGTTTCATTTTATTTTTGATAATCTGTTACAAATGCCCGCTTTTTTTCGTTTTTACATTATGAAAAAAGCTTACAATATATAACAAAACTATTTTTAAGCATTCTCTTTTTCAAATTTTTTCATGAATTCCACTAATTTTTCAACGCCTTCTATCGGCATAGCGTTATAAATGGAAGCTCGCATTCCTCCGACGGTCCTATGTCCTTTTAAGTTGACAAATCCTGCTTTTGCAGCTTCGGCTACAAATTTAGCGTCTAAATCTTTATCTCCAGTAACGAAAGGAACATTCATAAGAGAACGGTCTTCTTTTACAACCGTACCCTTAAACATATTGCTTTCATCCAAATAATCGTAAAGTATCTTAGCTTTCTTTTCATTGTGTTCTTTCATTGCCTCTAAGCCGCCTTTACCTTTAAGCCACTTGAATACTTTTCCGCAGATATAAATTCCATATGCGGGAGGAGTGTTAAATAAAGAGTCATTATCAGAATGAGTTTTATATCTAAGCATTGTAGGGACTTTTTCATCAATTTCTTCATCTGACGGAATAAGGTCTTCTCTGATTATTACTATAACAACACCAGCGGGACCGATATTCTTTTGTACCCCTCCGTAGATAATGCCATATTTTTCAACGTCTACAGGTTCAGATAAGAAACATGAAGATACATCGGAAACCAATGTTTTTCCTTTTGTATTTGGAAGTGTATGATATTTTGTTCCGTAGATAGTATTGTTTTCACATATGTATACATAGTCCGCATCATCGTCAATATCCAAATCACTAACATCAGGGATATATGAATAAGTCTTATCTTCGCTTGAAGCGACTGCTTTTGCATTACCGTATTTTTTAGCTTCGTTAAAAGCTTTTTTAGCCCACTGTCCGGTTATTATGTAATCGGCTACCCCATTTTTCATAAGGTTCATAGGTATCATTGCAAATTGCTGACTTGCACCGCCTTGTAAAAACAATACCTTATAATTATCGGGAATGTTCATTAAATCTCTTAAATCCTGTTCTGCTGTCTTGATGATTTCATCGAACCATTTTGAACGGTGGCTCATTTCCATTACAGACATACCGCTTCCGTTATAATCAAGCATTTCTGCCGCTGCTTCTTTTAATACTTCTTCCGGTAATACCGCCGGACCTGCTGAAAAGTTATATACTCTGCCCATTTAATTTTATCTCCTTTTTCTACTATTATTACTATTATTGTATTTTATATTTTATGTATAAATAAACCGCTTCTTAATTTTGGCTCGAACCATGTTGACTTTGGAGGCATTACCATATTTGCGTCAGCAACTCCGAATAAATCATCCATAGTTACCGGATAAACGGCAAAAGCTGCTCCCCCGAATTTATCCGCTCTTTCCTGTAATTCTTTCAAACCTCTTATCCCTCCGACAAATTCAATATTATCATTGGTCCTTGGGTCATCTATACCAAGAATTGGACCTAAAAGATTTTCCTGAAGTATATCCGCATCAAGGCTCTTGACAGGATTACTTTCATCAAAAGTACCTTTTTTAGCGGTAATAAGATACCACTTACCCTCTACGTACATTGAAAAGTCATGCTTCTTACTTGGTTTTATTATTTCATCACTCGGTTCACTTATTTCGAATTTTTCTTTCATTTTACTAAAGAATTCATCTTTATCAAGTCCGTTAAGACTTTTTACTACTCTGTTGTAATCCATTATAGAAAGCTCATCGCTGTCAAACACTACGGATAATATATAGTTATATTCTCTGTCTTTATCATCCCCCGCTTTTTCTCTGAGTCTCTTACCCACTTCGTAAGATGAAGCTGTTCTGTGATGACCGTCCGCTATATATAAGTAATCTATATCATTATAATATCCTCTTACTTTTTCTACGTCTTCTTCATTGTCAACGACCCATAATATATGGCTTATACCGTCATCGGAAACAAAGTCGTATACCGGTTTATTGTTCTTGGTGAAATCTTCTATGAAACTATGTACATTTTCATTATGTCTGTGAGCGAAGAACACCGGTTCGGTATGAGCCGAACACGCAAGGAAGTTATTTATCCTGTCCACTTCCTTTTCGGGTCTTGTAAACTCATGTTTCTTGATTATCCCCTGTTCGTATTCGAATGTGGAACAGCATCCGCAGATACCTGTCTGCACTCTGCCGTCCATGATCTGTCTATATATGTAGTAAACTTCTTTATCTTCTTGTTTCAAGTATCCTTTTTGCAAAAACTTATCGAAGTTTTCTCTTGCTTTTTCATATACTTTTTCATCATGAATATCTACACTGTCGTCTAGATCTATATCGGAGCGTACAATATGTAAAAAGGACTTTTCATTTTTGCCCATTTCCCTTGCTTCATCCCTGTTCATTACATCATAAGGCAGACAGGACACATCTTCTACATATTTTTCATCGGGTCTTATCCCCTTAAATGGTTTTAATACTGCCATAAACTCCTCCTAAAATTTTTATTAAACTAAATGATATCATCACTTAAAGATAACTTCAAGAATTTTGAGAAAATTTTCATAAAAAGTTGATTAATTTCATTTTTTATTACAATAATGTAAATAGGATCTATATTTTTATATACCATTATTTACAAATACTTATAAAGACATTATTTGACAAAAAGATATGGTATTGATATAATTTATTAAATATTTGTAAAGTTTTTGAGTCTTTGTAATTATTAATAAAATTAAATGTTTATGAGGGGATATTTAATAATTATGATTTTAAAAACAAAAAATATAAATCTATAAAACTAAATTAGGAGAAAAAAGAAAATGAATGTTGCAATTTTGCCGGCTGCAGGAATTGGTACAAGAATGGGAGAAGTTTGCAAAGAGACTCCCAAACAATTTCTAAAAGTATTTAAGAAACCTATTATGGTTTATACTTTGGAAGTTTTCGAAAGATGTAAAGATGTAGATGCAATAGTTGTAGTTTGTCATAAAGATTGGATTGACTTTTTAAATAAAGAAATAGGAAAAGTCGGACTGGAAAAAGTAAAAGCAGTTGTTCCGGGAGGAGCTACAGGACAGGAATCAATTAATATAGGTATAAATGAAGCAAAAAAGCTTATATCTAAGGATGATGATGTTATAATTATTCAAGACGCAGTAAGAGCACTCGTAAGCGAAGACTTGATTTCAAGGGCTATAAATGGTGCAAAAAAATATGGTGCTGCAGCAACCGCAGTTGAAAATTCATCTATTCTTTACAAGCTGGATGAAGATAAATTACCTTATGAGTACGTTGGAAAAGCCAAAATATTCTTAAGCCAAACACCACAAGCCATTCAGTATAAAAAAATGACTGATGCTCATAAATTGGCAAAAGATAAAGGTATAACCGATACGAGCGCCACATGTCAGTTATTATTTAACTTGGGTGAAAAAATACAATTTGTTCAAGGAGATCCTATGAACATTAAGATTACCGCAAAAGAAGATTTAAACTTCTTTAAAGAAGTAATCAGGGGTAGAATGGCAAAAGAATGGTTAAATAAAATGGATGAAGAGGATTATTTACAAGAAATATAATTATTTAAAAATAATACAATGTAACATCTGTATATCTGATGTTACATTTCTATTTTATAGATTAGAGGAGAAAAATGGGTAATATAAATAATAGTGATTATATAAAAACAAATAAAGACAGAGTATTAAACGGACTTAAAATTATTCAATTCAATGCACTCAAAGAAATAGATAGGATATGTAAAAAATATGATATAACATACTCCTTATCCGGAGGAACCTGTCTTGGTGCAATAAGAGATAAAGGCATTATCCCCTGGGATGATGACATTGATATCGAAATGATGAGAGATCAATATGAAAAATTTATGGAAGTTGCACCAAAAGAGTTGGATCCCGATACTTATTATATGCTGGGATATGATGTTGATAAATCTTATCATAGCGCAACTCCGAAACTAATGATAAAAGATACTCAACTCAGAACAAGATTTTATGTAAAAAATAATTATGATAACCCTATTTGTGTAGACTTCTTCGTATATGACTACATGCCTAACGATGAAAAAAAGAGAAAGAAATTAACTACTAAAATATATTATTTAAGAGTTTTAATGCTTTTTAAATGGTTCGGAGTAACACCGAGACTTCCAAAAAAATATAAATCATTAATTAAATTATTATTAAAATTTGTACCTTTCAGTGTACTTCATAATATGCATGACAAAGCTGTTGCTACATGCAGAAACAATCCTACAGACTGGATACTTGAAACTGCTGTTATAAACGGAAACTACGGAGGAATGCCGGTAGAAGAAAGAAAAGAACATGTTTTAGTTGAGTTTGAAGATCAAATGTTTCCTGTAATGAAAGGATATGATACTTATCTTAGAAGATTTTTCGGAAACAGTTATATGAAATGGCTCCCGCCTGAAAAGAGAGTTTCGCATCACAAATGGGCTGAAGCAGATTTTGGTAGATTTGTTAGAGAATATAATTTGGATATACCAAAAGATTATGAAAAATATCTTGTCATGAAATTAAATGATGAAAGACTGGAACATGTAAAGAAATTAAATCTTGAAATGTGCGACGAGATAAAACGAATTTGTGAAAAACATAATATTGAATATTATATTGTCGGAGAAGACGCATTAGCAAAATCATACGGTGTAGAAGAATATGGGAAATTCTGGCGCAATGATATGTCATTTGCAATGAAGAGACCTGAATTTGAGAAGTTTGAAAAAATAGTTATGGACGAGCTGGATAAAAAATATATTTATCAGTCTAGAGAAACCGAAGAAGACTATAAATTTATTTATCCGAAGATAAGACTTGATAATTCAATATTCAGAGATAACAAAACTGTACCGGCTGATATTCATATTGGACTTTGGATGAACATATTAATCCTTGAAAAAACTTCCAATAACAAGGACCAAAGAAAAAAACATTATACACAGTTAAGAAGAATAAATAACTTGATCAGAAATAAATGGTTATATAAAAATTTAAGAATACTAAAAATAAAATCATTTAAAGGTAAAGTTATGAGACTTTTACTAACACCAATTTCAATGAATACTCTTTATAAAAAACAACAAGCTCTTATAAATAAATACAAAGACAGTAATACGGATTATTATATTGAATCCACATGTACTAAATTAAGCTGCTATGGAGTGAATAAGTCATTTTTCCAAGGAGGAGACAAACTTGAATACCTTGGACATGAATATAATTTCCCTAATAAAATAGAAAATTTCAAAGATCTTTTTCATTATGAAAATAGTAATATATATTTTATGAAAACTTTAAAAGAATTAAAAGCGGAAAACTTAAATGAATACTATAATATTACAAATAGCTTAACAGAAGAACAGTTAATGAAAATAAATAATAGAATTGTCGTATTTTCCTTAGGAATATATGACCATCCGGACTATATGTTATCTGCAATATTTGCAACAAGACCGGATGTTGAATCGGCTACGCTGGATGATTTTGAACAACCGGAACATAGGTCATTCTAATAAAAAGGAACTATGAAAATCATAGTTCCTTTTTATTATATTAATTAAAAATATATAATCAAATTATTCTAAGTTGAGTCTGTTTTCCATCATATACTTGGTTATAAAGAAATATACAGCGTTAAGTATCAATATATATAAGATTATCCCGATGAATAATAAATGGAACGCCGCAGTGTTGTTTAATGAATTCATCATTGATGTCAAAGGATTTGAAAATATCATTCCAACAATAGTCGTGATTACAGTTAAAATCAATGATAAGACCATATATGCTCCGAATGAACATAATATCTTATTCTTTTTAGCCGAAAAACCTATTGCCATAGACGCATATACATTGAGTATCTTTGATGAACATCCAAGTATCATAATGATAACGAAATATATAAGTCCCATAAATACCAGTCCGCCTTCTTTGGTAAATACAGCATTGATCACTTCTTTGAAAGAAGCCCAGTCTATATCCGTGATATTAAGAGAGCCCGAAACCATCACTACTACAAAGATAGAAAACAATACTACTATCCCCGTTACTATAATCCAAAATGTGCTTATTATAATTTTGCTCAATATTTCTTTAGCTACTGTTATAGGAAGTGTATGAGTCAAATATCCCTCGTTTGATAAATCAGATTTATAAAATCTGAAAATACCAAGTAAAGCCGATAATATAAATATGCCTATGATACCTAAAATATATGCTGTCATTCCTACACCGCCGAAAAGATTGATAAAAATATTGTTTTCGCTTATATGAGGTTCGATAACCCCGAAGAATACTCCGTTAAATATTGATATAAGTAATAAAACAATAATTGCAGGAAGCATCAACCTTTTTGTCGCTTTAAATTCATATTTCATTAATTTTCTTAACATCTGAATTCCTCCCTAAATAGATTGTCGATAGACATTCCTTTTTCTTCCCTTATTTTATCTGCGTCACCATTTAAAACTACCTGTCCGTTTTTTAGAAAAATAACTTCATCCAATACCTTTTCTATATCGGAAATCAAATGAGTTGAAATAATCACCGTAGAATCTTCCGAGTAGTTATTTATAATGGTATTTAATATATAATCTCTGCTTGCGGGATCGACTCCCCCGATAGGTTCGTCTAAAAGATAAACTCTGGCTTCTCTGCTCATTACCAAAATAAGCTGAACCTTTTCTTTTGTACCCTTCGACATGGTCTTAAGTTTGTCGGTAGGATTTATTTTAAGACTTTCAAGCATTTTGTAAGCTTTCTTTTTATTGAAATCATTATAAAAGTCTTCAAAGAAGTCCATTAGTTCATCTACTCTCATCCATTCATTTAAATAGCTTTTGTCGGGAAGATAAGAAATTATCTCTTTTGTTTCTATCCCCGGTTTCATACCGTCTATCATGATCTCTCCCCCGGAAGGAACAAGAAGTTTGTTCATTAACTTTATAAGAGTAGTCTTACCGCTCCCGTTAGGACCGAGCAGACCTACTATCTTACCCTTCGGGATACTTAAAGTAACATTATTTAGAGCAAGTATTTCGTTGTATTCCTTGAATAAGTTTTTAATTTCAATCAAATTACTCATCTGTTTTTCCTCCCACAGCCTCTTTTATTACAGATATGATATCTTCGTCTTTAAAACCGATCTCTCTCATCTTAAGTAAAAAATCATCTACATATTCTCTGGCTAACAATTTTCTTCTCTCCTTAATTACATTTTCGTCTTCCGTCACAAATCTTCCGCTGGTCCTTGAAGAAAAAACTATGTTGTTTTTTTCAAGTTCACTGAAGGCTTTCTGAACAGTATTTGGATTTACATTTGCTATACTTGCAAATTCTCTGACCGATGCAAGTTTGTCAGATGCCTTGTATTTTCCTTTTAGTATATCTCTTTCTATATATGAAGCTAATTGCAGATATATAGGTCTGTCACTTTTAAATTCCCATTCCATATTTGTCCGTCCTTTCTTGTATTATTGTATTAATTAACTAATACAATAATACAATGGTATTTATATTTTGTCAATACCTTTTTGAAAAATATTAAATTTTAAATATGAATAATAATTTAAAATGAAAATATAATGAAATTAAGAAATAATATATTTAAATAATTACATAAATATGGTAAAATGATTTGAATATAAAAAGGAAGTATAGATAATGAAAAGAAATAAAAAAATCACTTTAATATCAATTATTCTAATGACTTTATTATTAATACCATCAATTACTTTTGCAAAGCCCGACACAACCGATGAAGAAACCACAAGAGAAGTCGGTGACAGTATAACGAACGTAACCCAGGGAAAAGAAAACGGATATACGTATAGAATAAAAAATAAAAAAGCATATATAATGTCATACAATACAACAGAGGAAAGTATAAAAAGTCTTGTTATTCCCGATAAGATAAAAGACTGTCCGGTTGTAAGTATACAAGATGAAGCATTTAAAAATGTACCTGCAAAAAGTATCGTGATCCCAAAATCGGTAGAAACGATAGGAGATTTTGCTTTTTATAATTGCAGTGAACTTGAAGATCTAACAATAAAGGGATGTAAAAAAATAAATACTTATGCATTTTCCAGCTGTTTGAATTTAGAAAATGTAATTATCGAAGAAGGATGCAAAAAAATAGAAGAGAGTGCATTTTTAAACAGTACAATGAGTACAGTTACACTTCCCTCAACCCTTAAGGAAATAGGGAGCAATGCATTTACAAATTGTTTAAATCTTACATCGTTTACCGTAGCTGATAACAATAAATATTTTAAGAGCATAGACGGAGTATTATATAGTAAAGATGAAAAAACATTAATAGCGTATCCTTCCGGTAAAGATTTAGCTAGCTATACTGTCAATGAAAAAACTACGACTATACAAAATTCTGCTTTTTATGGGAATAAAAATCTCGAAACGATAACACTTCCTAAAAAACTGAAAAAAATAGGTGCTTTGTCTTTTTATAATACAAAAAGTTTAAAAAGTATTGAAATACCAAAGAAAGTATCTACTATAGGAAGTGAAGCTTTTTATGGCAGCGTAAGCTTATCAAATGTTACGTTAAAGGGAACAAATACCATAAGCAAAAATGCATTCGCAGAATGCGAAAGTTTAACCGATGTAAAATTATCCGACAGCTTAACGGAAATAAAAGCAAACGCTTTTGAAAATTGTACTATGCTTAAAAACATTAGCCTTCCCGATTCAATTCAAACCATTGGAGCATCGGTATTCAGAGGTTGTATAAGCTTAAATAAAGTAACTATGCCCAAAGGTGTAAATTACATCAGAGACTATGCTTTTGCGGACTGTACTAACCTTACAGAGGTTAATTTGGGTACAGGAGTGACAAATATAAATAAAAAAGCATTCAGCAACTGTCCTAAACTCACTAAATTTATTGCACCGTCATATAATTTAGGTTTCATAGGAAAGACCGTTTTTGATGACAGCAAAAATGTAGTTATATATGCTCCATATAATTCTTATGCATTAAGATATGCGGATGAAAATAAAATTAATACTAAAAATATTGATGCAGAATATTAAAAAAAGGAAGATATATATCTTCCTTTTTTATTACATTTCATCAAAACCAAATAATCTCGCCTGACCTTTAGGTTTAGCACATCCTATATCGCAGTACATTTCAAGGACTGCCTGATACACCGGAGTATTATCCACTCGATGTAATATACCTCCGTCTTTTTGCATCCAGTCAAAATCGTCTAATTGGAATAGAGAAAAATCTTTGGTTGAAATAAAGTCCATTGTCCCCTCTTTCAGATATCTTTCTTTAAAAATAGGTATACCCGCAAAAGACATCGTCTTATATCCGCCTTTGATATCCGTATATTCGATATTTCTTTTATAAGACTGGTATAGGTTTTGGAATGCTCTGGCACCTCCATAGGTAGTATGGATATAATCTATAGTGGAACCCATTTGTTCTTCACATAAATCAATAGCGTACTGCATATCCATTTCCGTTAAAGGATGAGCACCGTCTGCTTCCTCCGCTGCAATTTTATTTGCGTTAAACCATGAATTTGCGGTCCTGTCTATACCGTAAAGATTAGGGCTGTTGAATACCGAGTCGATACCCGTTAGTTCCATATCTTTGTTTCCGGTAAAGACGATATAATCCGCTGATACAGTTCCCGATGCATTGGACTCAACAGTCAAATCGGAAGGTAAATTCAATATAATGGTATTTGCTTTATAATCTACATCCTTGATTTCCAAAGCTTCCATATCCGCAAATTCCTTATTTTCACTGTTATCGATTATATCAATAAATTGACCGGGATAAAAATATTTGCTGTTTTCGACATTTACGGTCGCTTCACCTTTTTTATATACCCATGTACTGTCATTCTTCTTTATGCATGTCACTTTACCCGAACCGTCTGACAAATACTGTCTTCTGATATTATCCTTTGCGTCTGTAAGCAGATCCTGCATTTGTGCGGTAAGCATATTTGCAAAGCTCCCTTTATCCGTTCTGGAAGCTTTGATAAGTTTAGACGAAATACTTAAAACCGCAAACAGGTTCTTTGTTTCCCAAGTAGCCTGTATATATTTTCTTGCATTTGCGGTAGGAAGAAGCCCATCTTCGCTTCTGTTTCCTATCCCGCCGTGTCTTCCGTACTGAAGGGCCATTTTGATATTTCCCCCTTCGACATCTTCGCTGTTACGGGTAATCATTGCAAAAAACGGACCCGAGTCTTCATTCAAAGATGCTCTTACAGGGGATAAAAAATAAGATTTAAGTGCCTGATCTGCACTTTTAGTTGTTGTAACTGACATATAATCACACTCCTTTTATATTTATTCAAGGGATTTTAAAAATAATTTTGCTGCGTCTGCAAAGTTTTTTGGTTCTTCCTTTTTGGTATAAGATGTATAACCGTCTTCATCTTTAAAGACCAGAGGCATTTTCATTTCATCCAAATCTTTAAGATAGTTTTCTATTACCACATTCTTTACCATTTCATTTTGTGCTATCTTATCTATATTCTTTTCGATATAATCTTCTATATCCGGAAGTTCTTCCACAGAATACTTGCACATGTTATACGCCGCAATCAAACCGTCATATCCGCTTTCATATAAGTACTTAACCTTTTCGCCGTCAATATTTATGACTTCGGTATCGATTTTCTTTAAAATGCTGCTTTCCAGACTCTTAAAATCCTCATATTTTTCTCTTAACTTCGCTATATTTTCTTTAAATATATAACCTTTTTCAATTTCGGATTTTTCTTTACTTAACTTGTTATTTTCTTCTTCAAGCTCTCTTATCCTAAATTTCAAGCTCACTACTTCGGGATTTTCCTTAGATGAATACTCACTCTCTTCATCGATGTCTTTCTCTTGTTCAACATTTTCTTCCAAAGACTTTTTAACTTTTGTACTGTCTATATTTTTTTCATTATTTTTTATATTTTCGTCTTTGGTATTTTCTTTTGTAGGTTTGACATCCTCTTTCTTTTTATCATTTTCTTTGTTATCAGTTTCACCCTGAAAATCCTTACTGTTTTTTTGATTTATGGGATTTTTGATTTTTTTCTTATCATCTGCAAACAGCTGCATATTTGAAATATTATAATCAATCATTTCTCCACCTCCTCTCAGTTAAATACTTCTATCTAAATATAATCAAAAATAAATGAATTAAATCAGTATTAAATTGTTACAATTGTGAATAAGTGATAAAAAATTGATTAAAAATGAATTAAACTTGTATTTTACAAGTTTACACGGATTTATTATTGTGATATATTTATATTAAATTGTGTATGTGGGATATATAATAAATTTAAATTTTTAGGGGGATAGTGAGGATGAAATATATCGTTGAAAGAGATTTATTTATGAGCAAACTGCAAAATTACCTTAATGAGATGGACGAAAAAGGATATGATCTGGTGGATGTTTTTGTATCAGAGCAGGATATAAAAGACGGTAAAGAGAACAAATATCAACGTGCAAGCAAAGTTACCGTTATCATGAGTAAATAATTTATACCAATATGTAGAAAAATATAAAAAAGATTTGACTATATATGCTAAAATAGAGTATTATTAGACCGAAGATAGAACAAGAAAAATGCTAAATTTTTTTGAAAATATTTTCGGTTTTATTTTATTATTAAAATAAAATAGATATAAAATATTTATATGGAGGAAATATAATGTTTAAACAATGGGATGGATTTAAAGAAGGTTTATGGAATGATAATATCAACGTTGATGATTTTATTAAGATAAACTATACCCCATATGACGGAGACGAAAGTTTTCTTAAAGGACCTACAAAAAGGACCACGGAATGTAACGAAAGAGTTAAAGAACTCTTAGTCGAAGAAAGAAAAAATGGCGGTACTTTAAAAGTTGATGCATCTAAGATCATGAGAGTAAATGCTTTTGATCCGGGATATATAATAGAAGGAAAAGATATAATAGTAGGACTTCAAACAGATGAACCTTTAAAGAGAGGTATTTGTCCGTTCGGAGGGATAAGAATGGTAAAATCCGAGCTTAAAGAATACGGCGCAGAGCTTCCAAAAGAAATAGATGATATGTTTAATTATATCACTACACATAATGACGGCGTATTCAAGGCTTACTCTCCGGATATCAAAAAAGCTCGTCACTTGGGCTATTTGACAGGTCTTCCCGACGCTTACGGAAGAGGAAGGATAATCGGAGACTACAGAAGATGTGCCTTATATGGTATAGACAGACTTATCGAAGAAAAGAAAAAAGACCACGACGAAGTTTCTTCAAGACCGGTAATGCTTGAAGAAAATATAAGAGTTGCGGAAGAGATTTCACACGAAATAGACGCATTGAAAGAAATCAAAAAAATGGCAGAAAAATACGGTTATGATATTTCAAAACCTGCCAAAGATTTCAAAGAAGCGGTTCAGTGGACATACTTTGCTTACCTTGCAGGTATCAAAGAAGAAAACGGAGCAGCTATGTCAATAGGAAGGATTTCTACTTTCCTTGATATCTACGCTGAAAGAGATTTGGCCGAAGGAAACTACAATGAAGAACAGATTCAGGAAATCATGGATGACTTCATTTTAAAACTAAGAGTTGCAAGACACCTTAGAACAAACGAATACAACGAACTCTTCGGAGGAGACCCAATGTGGATAACGGAAGGTATCGCAGGGGTCGGCGAAGACGGAAGACACAGAGTAACAAAGAACTCTTATAGGATATTAAATACTCTATATAACCTCGGAGCCGCACCTGAACCTAACTTGACTGTATTATGGTCTGAAAAACTTCCTGAACCGTTCAAAAAATTCTGTGCACAGGTTTCAATAGATACAGACTCAATACAATATGAAAATGACGATGTAATGAGACCTCACTGCGGTGATGACTACTCTATCGCATGCTGTGTATCAGCTATTCAAATGGGACAGCAGATACAGTTCTTCGGAGCAAGATGTAACCTTGCAAAGATACTTTTACTTTCTCTAAACGGAGGTAAAGAAGAAAGGACAGGAGACAGCATGGGACCTCAAATGGAACCTGTGGGAGACGGTCCTATAGACTTTGACGATGCATGGAAGAGATATATGGAATACATAGAATTCTTCATGGGATTATATGTAAATACAATGAATATAATCCACTACATGCATGATAAATACGACTTTGAAAAGAGCCAAATGGCATTCCTCGACTCCGAAGTTAAAAGACTTATTGCTTTCGGTGTTGCGGGATTATCCGTTGCAACAGATTCATTATCAGCAATCAAATATGCAAAAGTAACTCCAATCAGAGACGAAAACGGACTTATAGTAGATTACAAAACAGAAGGCGACTTCCCTAAATACGGGAATGACGATGACAGAGTAGATGAAATAGCAGTTAAAATAACAGAAAAAGTTATCGAAGAGCTTAGAAAACACCCTTCATACAGAAATGCGGTTCATACTCTATCTATCTTAACAATCACTTCAAACGTAATGTATGGTAAGAAGACTGGTAACACTCCTGACGGAAGAAGAGCGGGAACACCTTTTGCACCGGGAGCCAATCCTATGAACTGCAGAGATAACACAGGAGCGATAGCTTCACTTAACTCGGTATCAAAAATCAAATGGGATACATGTCAGGACGGTATTTCAAATACATTCAGCATCACTCCCGATTCACTGGGCAAGGATAAAAAGTCAAGAAATGAAACATTGGTTAAATTACTAAGCGGATATTTCAATCAAGGTGCTCATCACTTAAACGTAAATGTTCTAAATAAAGAATTATTGATGGACGCTTATGAAAACCCTGATAAATATCCAAGCTTAACGGTCAGAGTTTCCGGTTATGCGGTAAGATTTAACGCACTGTCAAAAGCTCACCAAAAAGAAGTTATAGAAAGAACTTTCCACGAAAGTTTATAATTTGAATTAAATGGTACCGGTCTTATGTCCGGTATCATTTCTTAATTAAGAATTATTATAAGAGGATAGAAAAATGGTTAAAGGCAGATTACATTCCATAGAAACATTCGGAGCCGTAGACGGTCCGGGAATAAGGACGGTTTTTTTCCTGCAGGGGTGTCCGGCGAGATGTCTTTACTGTCACAATCCCGACAGCTGGAAAATAGGAGCCGGAAGTGAAGTAGATGCAGCAACTTTAGTTAAAAGAGCTAAAAGAGGCATCCCCTACTACGGTGACGACGGCGGAGTAACATTCTCGGGAGGAGAACCTTTACTTCAAGGCGAATTCCTTATCGAAGCAATAAAAGCACTTAAAAAGGAAAACATAAACTGTGCCATAGATATAAGCGGGACGTATTACGATGAATTCTCACATGAGGCAATAAACCAATCGGACTTGATACTTTTGGATATAAAACACACAAATCCCAAGCAGTTTACTAAAATAACCAGCAGAAGTCAGGAAACACTGTTTAAAATCATCGAAGATATAAATGAACTTGGTAAAAAAGTTTGGATAAGACAAGTAATAATCCCGGGTATAAACGATAACGAAGAATACATCGAGAGTTTGAATGAATTTATAAAACAAATAAAAAATGTAGAAAAAGTGGAACTTTTGGGATATCATAACATGGCAATAAACAAATACGAAAAACTGGGAATGGACTATAAATTAAAAGACGTAAAACCTATGGATAAAGCTAAACTGGATAGATTAAATAGCATGGTAAAATATTAAATAAAAAAAAGCTTTCAAAATTTGAAAGCTTTTTATTTTTTATACCTAGCTTGAATAATCGAGTATATTCTTTCTTGCTTTTACAAGTTCGATTTGATTTTCAAGAAGTTTATTTTGAAGTTCGCTTATAGACCTTCTGTTGAGTTCTATTTCACTTCTCATAGATGTGAACTTTTCCTTATACTCTTCAAGTAAATCTTTCAATTCTTCATTCTCGATTTCAAGTTTTTCATACTTATACTGCATGGAAAGTCTTTTTGCTTCGTTTGCTTCGGCTTCTTCCAAAGCTGACATCAATTTTTCCTTGTAATCGGTAAGTATTTCATATTCTTCCTTGTCTTTTCTGAGGTCTTCCACCTCATCCTTTAAGGAGAATAATTCTTCGCATAAGTTAAGTGAAGATAACACTGCAGCCGTATAAGGATTCATATAAGGATTGTTTTTCTTTACTTCCTTGATGAGTTCATCTACAAAGCCTGCAACTTTCTTTAAGCTGTCTTCATCATTATCTGTTATTATAGTGTAATTAGTACCTAGAATATTAACAACGACTCTATTCTTTGGTGTGTTTTTTTCTTCCATCTCTATCACCCATTCACTTTACAAAAATATATAAATTTATCAAAATACAATATATAAATATATAATACCACAAAGTTTACTATAAAAAAAAGAAAAAATTAGAAAATTGCATAATTTTTTCTCTTTTAATCGTATATATAACATATAATAACATTTATTACGTATTATATATACTATTACGTTTGTTAGTGTAATATTTTTATCAAATTTACTTTAAATATTTTATATTAAAGTTTACTTTTAAATCAATATTTATACTTCACTCAAGATACTGTCAAGTATTTCAATGCATTTATCAATGTCCTCTTTGGAAATAATAAGAGGCGGTACAAACCTTATTATGTTCGTTCCGGAATTAAGCAGCAGAAGTCCTTTTTCAAGAGCTTTATTTATAATATCCGAAACAGGGAAATCAAGTTCCATACCAAGCATAAGACCTACTCCCCTTACATCTGATATGAAAGGATATTTTTCTTTTAGACCCTCAAGCTTTGATTTCAAATATTTACCTTGTTCTTTTACATTATCAAGGATACCCTCGTTTAAGATTTTGTTTATAACGTATTTGCTTGCGGTGGAAGCAAGTGTATTCCCTCCGAAGGTAGAAGCGTGATTTCCTGGCTCAAACCCTTTAGCTTTATCTTCGCTTACTAAAATCGCACCTATAGGAAAACCTCCCCCGAGACCTTTAGCCATTGCCACGACATCGGGAACGACATCGAAGTATTCATAAGCAAATAAATATCCGCTCCTTCCGATACCGCACTGGACTTCGTCAAATATAAGGAGTATATCAAGTTCATCACATAAGTTTCTTACCTTTTGTAAAAACTCTTTCGTTGCGGGTCTTATTCCCCCTTCACCCTGAACCGGTTCAAGGATTATACCGCAGGCACCGCTTCTCGCTTCCTTTTCAAGGGCTTCAAAGTCCATAAAATCAACATGAGTGACATCGGGCAAAATAGGTCCGAGCCCCTTTTGATACTTAAGCTGTCCCGTTGCGGTTATGGAACCGAAAGTCCTGCCGTGAAAAGAATTTTTCATTGCTATTATTTTGGTTTCTTTATTCTTGAATTTATAAGCATAAAGTCTTGATAACTTTAAAGCAGCTTCGGTAGCCTCAGCTCCCGAGTTACAGAAAAATACTCTGTCCAGCTTGCTGTTATCCACTAAAAGTTTTGCAGCTTCTACGTTCGGCTTTGTATAATAAAGGTTTGAAACATGGTAGAATTTCTTCATCTGCTCATTCAAAGCATTATTAAGTCCCTCGTCGTTATATCCGAGAGCATTGACGGCTATCCCGGCTACAAAATCAAGATACTTATTCCCTTTATCGTCATATAGATAAACTCCTTCTCCTTTGTCGAAGACTACAGGGATCCTTCCATATGTATTCATTAAAACTTCACTTCCGGTCTTAATTATATCTTCCATTTCTTACTCCTTGATCATCGTTCCTATCCCATAGTTTGTAAATAATTCTATTAATAAACTATGTTCAACTCTTCCGTCTATTATATGTACGCCTTCAACGCCGTTTTCAACGCTTTCTTTGGCACCTTTTATCTTCGGTATCATTCCTCCGTCTATTGTGCCGTCGTCGATTAGACCTTGTACATCACCTATATTTATCTGTCTAATAAGATTTTTATCCTTATCGAGGACTCCTTCTATATCAGACATGAATAATAATTTCTTTGCACTCAGTGCACTCGCCACATGACAGGCAACAAAATCCGCATTTATATTATAGCTGTGTCCCGTCTCATCAACACCAACAGGCGCTATGATAGGAATGAAATCATCATCGATAAGTTTTGCTATAAGCATAGGGTTTACGCTTTTTATCTTACCTACATATCCTATATCGTCTCCTCCCGGAGTATGTTTTTCGACTTCCAGTATATGACCGTCCTGTCCCGAAATACCTATGGCATTCATTCCCTGATTTGTAAAGAGGGAAACCAAGTCTTTATTTACCCCTCCGGCAAGGACCATCTGCACTATATCCATAGTTTCATTGTCGGTATACCTAAGTCCGTTTATAAACTTATGTTCTTTACCGACCCTGTCTAACATCTTATTTATATCTTTACCGCCGCCGTGAACTATCACAGGCATTATACCGACAAGCTTCATAAGAGCGATATCATTTATCACGCTGGCTTCCATTTCTTTATCTACCAGTGCCGCTCCGCCGTATTTGATTACCACTATCTCACCGTAAAACTCTTTTATGTAAGGAAGAGCTTCTATTAAAATATTGGCTTTTTCCATATATTTATCGTCCATCAGCTTCTGTACTCTCCGTTTATTTTTACATATTCGTAGCTTAAATCACAGCCCCATGCAGTCGCTTTTTCATTTCCCGCATTCATGTTTATATCTATTTCTATTTCAACCTGCTGCAGTATCTCAAGGGCTTTTTCTTCATCAAAATCAAGGGCTATCCCGTCCTTATAAAGTTCAATTTCCCCTTTTGCACTTTTAAATGAAAGAGTTACTATATTAGGATTGAACTTTACCCCCGAGTATCCTGCGGCACAAAGTACCCTGCCCCAGTTCGCGTCTTCTCCGAAGAACGCCGTCTTAACAAGGGAAGAACCTATGATGCTCTTGGCTATCTTCTTAGCATTTTCTTTTGTATCGGCATTTAATACATTGACCGCCATGAACTTCGTAGCACCCTCGCCGTCTTTTACGATTTGAGTTGCAAGATGTTTGCATACAAAAGTAAATGCGTCTTTGAACACATTATAATCCTTATGTTCTTTTGTAAGAAGTTCGTTTCCCGCCATACCGTTGGCTAGAGCGATGACGCTGTCGTTTGTGGAAGTATCACCGTCGACGGAAATCATGTTATATGTATCGTCGGCTATTTCTTTTAAAAGTTCTTTAAAAGTAGCGTCGTCTATGTTTACATCTGTAGTGATAAAGGAAAGCATAGTCGCCATATTCGGATGTATCATTCCAGACCCCTTGGCGATGCCTCCTATTTTGACTTTCTTATCATCTATTATTATTTCAACGGCTTTATCTTTTATAAAAGTATCCGTCGTAAGGATACCTTCCGCACAGTTTATCCCTGAAACTATATCATCATCAAGAGCAAGAGAAACTTCTCTTATCCCCATAATAATAGTATCCATAGGAAGCTGTACTCCAATAACTCCCGTAGAATTGACATATACGTCTTCAGGTTTCAAAGCAAGACAAGCTGCCGTCTCTTCAGCCATTTTATATGTATTGTTAAGTCCTTCTTCTCCCGTGCAGGCATTTGCATTCCCGCTGTTTATTATTATGGCTCTGGCTTTTTTGCCTTTATTATATAATTCCATATTGTGAAGTACGCTTGAAGCCTTTACCTCATTGGTGGTAAATACTGCCGCGACATTGCATGGTTTCTCGGAATATATAAGAGACATATCTTTTCTCTTTCTCTTAAGTCCCGTAGATTTGCCGGCAGCATAAAATCCTTTTGGTGCAACAACGCATCCTTTTTCTGTTTTCATTGTTATACTCCTTACTATTATTTGTAAGGCTGAGCCTTACAATTCCTACAAGGGACTCCGTCCCTTACACCCTGCTTAAACTTTGCTCGCCCAAAGTTTAAGAATAAAGGGCTTCACTCAATCGCCGTGATGGCTCTTAACGCGGTCGAATTTGACTATTCACTGTTCGTTAGAACAGATAAATTTAACAAAAGTTAAATTTATTCAAGCTTTAGCTTTATGAATAACACGAGCGGATTTCCGAAGGAATATTTGCGAGTTTCCTTATTTAATCTCTGCCCGAGATTTTTGAAACGACCGCTACCCCGTCCTTTAAATTTACCATTACATCTAATAAATCATTTATATCAAAAGTTAAATCCTAATTATTTGGATGAGATAGTTCTTTAACAAAAAAATCTTGCTTGAGATTTTAAAACGACCTCTGCCCCTACCATTTCAAAAAAATATATCATATATTAAAGGTAATAACTTTTTCAGGTAATATGCGGGTGAATGACTTCAGTAAGTTAAAGATCCCTTTTGCCGAAGGCTTAGCACCACGCAGTGGAAGAATTTTTACCCCTTTTTTGTTTCTTCGGACAAAAAAGGGCAGGGTTCCTAAGGGACAGCGTCCCTTAAGGGATTTTAGGGGCAGAGCCCCTTGAAGTTTGTTTCTTCCAAAAGAAACTATATATACATAGGAACAAAATCAATCCCTTCTTTTTCATCAAAGCCGAACATTATGTTCATATTTTGTACTGCCTGTGATGAAGCACCTTTCATAAGGTTATCTATAACGCTTGATACTATGACTCTGTTCACTCTCTTATCCAAAACAAAGCCGGTATCAAAGATATTCGTTCCCTTTACATAGTTAGTCACCGGAAGGTCTCCCGTTTCTCTGAGCCTTATGAAATATTCGTCTTTATAATATTTTTCATAAGCTTCTTTTATATCGCTTTCCTCTACACCATCATTTATATTAGCATAAATAGTAGTCAAAATACCTTTGTTCATCGGTACCAAATGAGGAGTGAAAGATAAAGTTATATCGTCTCCAAGCTTGGATAACTGCTCTTCAATTTCGGGGGTATGTCTGTGAGTCCCTACACCGTAGGCTTTTATGCTTTCGTTGCACTCGCAGAATAAAGAACCCGTCGAAGCTTTTCTTCCCGCTCCGCTTACTCCCGACTTTGCGTCTATGATTATCGATTTTGTATCTATTAATTTTTCTTTTACAAGCGGATAAAGGGATAATATCGAACACGTAGTATAACATCCCGGGTTTGCGAGAAGTCTCGTATTTTTGATATTTTCTCTTTCTATTTCACACAGGCCGTAAACACTCTCACCGAGTACACTTTCACCGTAGTGTTTAGTCTTATACCACTCTTCATATATATCTATATCACTGAGCCTGAAATCCGCCCCCAGGTCTATTACTTTAGTTTTTTCCAAGACTTCCTTTGTTACGACTTTTGAAGCAACTCCGTGAGGAAGAGCCATGAACACAACGTCGCATTCATCTGCAAATTCATTCATATCGCTATCCAGACATTTACTGTCCTCTATATCTTTAAAAGCCTTGTATACATCGCTGAAATCCTGCCCTACATAACTATGAGAGCCCAGCTTTATATTTCCTACTTCTTTATGTTTTTTAAGTATACTTACAAGGATTGCTCCGGTATAACCCGTAGCCCCCAAAATACCAACATTTATCATCTCATTACCTCCACAATATGATACATTATACATATTAATGTATATTTATGCAAGTATTATTTTTAGAAAATTTACCCTGATATACTTTTTTTATGTTCTCTTTTAAATCAGAGTAATTTCCGTTATTATCAACTACAATATCTGCATATTTGATTTTCTCTTCAGGACTCATTTGAACTTCAATACGTTTTACTGCATCTTCCTTACTTATCTTATCTCTAAGCATTACTCTACTTAACTGGATATCAAAAGAAGTATAAATAAGCATTACGACATCTACAAAGCCCGTAAGCTTTTCTTCTATTAGCAAAGGACAGTCGTAAACGACATAAGGCTTATTTTCATTTCTATATTTATTTACAAGTTCATTGAACCTATTAGTCACTTCGGGATGAACTATATCATTTAACTTAAGCCTTGCTTTCTCATCGGAAAAAACCAGAGCCCCCATTTTTATCCTGTTGAGTTCTCCGTTTTCCGTGATAAATTCTTTGCCGAATTCATTTTCTATTTTGCTTAGTCCCCTGCTGCCTTTTTCGACGGCTTCTCTGCTGATTTTGTCTGCGTCGATTATCGGGATATCAAATTCTTTATTGAGTATTTCGCTTGCGGAACTTTTTCCCGTTCCTATTGAACCGGTAAGACCTATTATTTTCATTACTTCGCCTCGAACCAAGTTTTCCCTACGGATATATCAGCCTTAAGCGGACAAGACATATCTACTACGTTTTCCATTTTATCTTTTAAAAGAGCTTTTACTTCCTCTACTTCTTCCATAGGTGTATCGATTATAAGCTCATCATGTACCTGAAGTATTAGTTTTGCTTTTAATTTCCTTGTCTTTAGTTCGTTTTGAACATTTACCATTGCAAGCTTTATTATATCCGCCGCACTTCCCTGAATAGGAGTGTTTAGAGCCGTCCTCTCTCCGAACGACCTCACGTTAAAATTCTTTGAATATATTTCATTTATATATCTTCTTCTGTTGAACATGGTAGTAACATATCCCTGTTCTTTTGCTGTAACTACTATATCTTCCATGTATTTACATACTCCCGGATATTTTGCCAGGTAAGTATCTATATATTCTTTTGCGTTTTTTCTGGAAATAGACAGTCCCTTTGATAGCCCGAAATCACTTATCCCGTAAACTATACCGAAGTTGACGGCTTTTGCACTGCTTCTCATTTCGGATGTTACTTCATCTATAGGTACGTTAAATACTTCGCTTGCGGTCCTGGTATGGATATCTTCATTATTTTTAAATGAGTTTATAAGTTTCTCGTCATTTGAAATATGAGCAAGCACTCTAAGTTCGATTTGGGAATAATCCGCATCCACGAGCACATTGTTTTCACTGCTTGAAATAAATACTTTCCTTATTATCCTGCCTTCTTCCGTCCTTACGGGGATATTTTGAAGGTTGGGATTTGATGAAGAGATCCTCCCTGTAGTGGTTATCGTTTGATTGAATGTGGAATGTATCTTATTCGTATCCTTATCTATGAGGCTCACAAGCCCTTTTACATAAGTGGAATTGAGCTTGCTTATTTGTCTTAAGTCTATTATCATCGGTATGATAGGATGATGATCCCTTAATTTTTCGAGGACTTCTATATTTGTGGAATATCCCGTCTTTGTCTTTTTAAGTGCGGGAAGCCCCATTTTATCGAATAAGACATGACCGAGCTGTTTCGTGGAATTCACATTAAAATCCTCGTCTTCTCCAGCAGCTCCTCTTATCCTTTTTGTAAGATCCTCTACCCTTCTGTCAAAATCGACACCGAGCTCTTCAAGAGTATTCAAATCTACTTTAAACCCTTCAAGTTCCATATCACCTAAAACATACATCAGTTTATGCTCTATATTTTGGTATAGATCTTCCATTTCCTCTTCTTTGATTTTTTCTTTAAAAATCCTTGCGAGAGAATAAATGCATTTAGCTTTTTTCATCTGCATATTGTATTTATTGTTGTCTTCCATATCAAGAAAGCTTTGCTGAACAGCTTCGCCTTTTTCTTCTTCCAAATCTATATCAAGATATTTCTTGCTCATTACTTCGAGAGAATATCTTTCATCGCTTGGATTTAAAACATATCCTCCGAGATATATATCAAATCTGCAGTGGATATTATCATATCCATTTGAAACAAATACCTTATATACATCTTTGAAATTATGAGTGACTATATCGGGACCTAAGTTCATTATTTTAATAAGTTCACTTATATCTGAAACACTCCCGTCATAAAGATAAAAATTATCTTTATCAAAAATCATGGCACTTTTTATCTTTTTATAATCGTCGCTTAAAACAAAATAAACACTAAGGGACTTTTTATCCTTTATGTTTCTTAATACTTCATCTAAGGAAATATCTTTTGAAATAGTTTTATATTCTTCTTTTATATGAGAGAAATCGTCCTTTTCGTTCTCTGTGCTGTCTTCACTGGTGTCACCTACTTTAACACCAAGCTTTTTGATTATTGATTTTAAATCAAGCTCCTGAAGTATGGAAATAAATTCTTCGTTTTCAAAATTAAAGTTACATTCCTCATTTAAATCGAGGTCGATATCCATATTTACTTCAATGGTACCCAGTTCTCTGCTTAAAAAAGCATTGTCTTTATCATTTATAAGCTTTTCCTGTAATTTTCCTTTTACTTCGTCTATATGTTCATAAACTCCGTCCAAGGTAGAATACTTTTCAAGCAAATTAAGAGCTGTCTTTTCACCAACGCCTTTTACCCCCGGGATATTATCCGACTTATCTCCCATCAAAGCCTTAAGGTCTATCATTTGCTTAGGAGTGAGATTATACTTTTCTTTTAAATAATCTTCATTGATAACTTCGATATCGCTTATACCCCTTTTTGAATAGAGTATCTTGGTATGCTCTGATACAAGCTGGAATGAATCTCTGTCCCCCGTGATCACTACTGTATCTATACCTTCTTTATCAGCTACCTCACTGACGCTTCCTATGATATCGTCCGCTTCATAATCGTCTACTTTCAAAGAGATGATATTTGCGGCGTCAAGAAGCTTTTCTATATAAGGTATCTGTTCTCTCAGCTCTTCGGGCATACTTTGTCTGCCTGCTTTATAGTCGGCGTATTTATCATGTCTGAAATTCTTATGTCCCTTATCGAACGCCGCATATAAATAATTTGGTTTTTCATCGTTTATCAATTTTAAGATTATATTTAAAAATCCGTAAACCGCATTGGTTGAAATACCTTTCGGAGAATGCATTGGTCTTACCCCGAAAAAGCATTTATAAATAATCGAATATGCGTCTATAATAACAAGTTTTTTCTTCATTGTGTCCTCTCAGTCTGTTTAAAAATCTTCTTATAAAGGATAACATAAATACAAGGAAAAATAAACATGTTACACCTTTTTCTTGAAGCGTAATTCTGTTATACTATTTTTGACATTAACTAAGGAGAATATTATGGATTTAAGAGAATATTTAAAAGCGGGACTAAAAAAATCCGATATAGAAATAGAAGATAACAAGGCAGAAAAACTATTAAAGTTCATGGAAATAGTCTTAAGAGAAAATAAAAAATTCAATCTGACGGCTATAACCGATGAAAAAGAGTTCATCGAAAAACATATCATCGACAGCGCTGTATCCGTTAAATATATAAATAAGGAAGGCAGACTTATAGATATAGGTTCGGGAGCGGGAATGCCGGGGATAATAATAAAAATATTAAACGATGATATGGATATACTTCTCCTTGACAGTTTAAACAAAAGAGTAAATTATTTGAACGAAACAATAAAAGAACTTGGGCTAAATAATATAGAAGCCATACATGCAAGAGCCGAAGAACTCTCTCACGATAAAGAATACAGAGAAAGTTTTGATTATGTGACCGCAAGAGCGGTAGCTAAGTTAAATGTACTTACCGAGTACACTACTCCCTTTATAAAAGTAGGAGGAAAATTCATAGCCCTAAAAGGAAGCAAAGGAGCGGAAGAGCTGGATACAAGTAAAAATGCTATAGGTACACTTTCCTGCAAACTAAACGGTAACCATGAAATAACTCTTCCCTATTCAAATTCTAAAAGGGATATAATCGTAATAGAAAAGATAAAACCCACATTAGACAGATATCCGAGAAAGCAGGCGAAAATTAAAAAATCTCCTCTATAAGGGACCGTGTCCCTTAAACCACAATGTAGGGTTCCACCCTACAACCCAACATTCTGTAAGGCAGAGCCTTACAATCCGCCGACCTGTAGGGCGTTGCCCTACAACCCACTAATCTTTGCTCGCCCAAAGATTAGATAAAGGGCTCCACTCATTCGCCGTGGTGGCTTTTAACGCTTCTCGATTTCCTAAGAAATGCTACCCGCATTTCTTGGAAGAGAAGCTATCCCACTCCTCTTACATAAAAAGTTTTATCATAATTTAAAGGTAGAAACTTTTTTTAAACATTAGGCAGGGAAAGCGACTGTTTCACAAAATGCGGGCAGCATTTTATGAAAGAACCGATATCCCAAAGCCTTTGTACAAAAGCTATCTCTTATATTAAAATCAATAACTCTTTTAGGTAAATAGCGGGTGATTTACATCAGTAAGTTAAAGATCTCTTTTGCCGAAGGCTCTGGCACCACGCAGTGGAAGAATTTTTCTCAAAGTTTTTTTTCTTCGGAAAAAACTTTGCGGGGTTTTAAAGGGGTGGAACCCCTTTGGCCTTTGTTTCTTTGAAAAAGAAAACCGAAGTATAAATATAAATAAAAATGCATAAAAATAAAAAAGTGCTTGATTTTTATACAAAATCATAGTAAACTTTTATTAATTTCAAAGGGAATAAACGGAGGATTGATTATGAAATTAAAAAAAGTCATGGCAGTTACAATGGCTGCACTAATGAGCCTTGCTCTATTTGCGGGATGCGGTTCTAAAGAAGAAGCAAGCAAAGACGTAAAACTTGTAAAAGAAGGAACTCTTACGGTAGGTCTTGAAGCTTCTTATCCGCCAATGGAATACATAGACGAAAAAACAGGAGAACTTGCGGGATTCGATATCGAACTTGCCAAAGCTATAGCTAAAGATATGGGACTTGAAGTTGAATTCGTTCAAGTTGGTTTCGACGCTATATTCGCAGGTCTTGACGCAGACAAATACGATGTTGCTATCTCTGCTATCAGCGTAAACAAAGAAAGACAGGAAACTCTTGCTTTATCGGATACTTACCTTGCTAATCAGCAGGTAGTTATTTCAGCTAAAGACGGAAAACAAATCAAATCAGTAAAAGAACTAAGCGGTAAAAAAGTTGCCGTTCAAGTAGGTACTACAGCTGACGAAGCTTGCCAGTACTATCAGGAAAAAGAAGGTCTTGAATTTGACTTACAGCAATTAGATGATATGACAGCTGCTTTCCTTGCTCTTAAGAGCGGAAATGTTGACTGTGTAGTAACAGATTTGGTAGTTGGTGATTATTATGTTAACAACTTCCCTAAAGACTATGTAAAATCTTGCGATAAACTTACAAACGAACCTATCGCTATAGCAGCTAAAAAATCAAACACTGCTTTGATCGCACAGGTCAACAAATCTTTAAAATCACTTATCGACAGCGGTAAAACATCCGAAATCTCAAAAAAACTGTTCGGTGAAGATTTAACAAAAGATATCGATGCTAACTTAAAGAATTACGACGAATAATATCAAACTTTTAAAAGAGCCTTTTAGGCTCTTTTTTATTTATTAAAATAATATTAAGATTATTATCCAAATATTAAAATAGTATAAATATGCATAAATATTTATAAAAATTAACAAAAACTATTGCTTTTTTTCTTATTCTATAGTATATTTAGATGTAAATTTTTTACTTATTTTGGAGGAAATATTATATGAAAAAAGGAAAGAAAATCGCGGCACTCGCTTTGACATCTATTTTGGGATTTAGCTTACTAAGCGGCTGCGGTTCTAAAGATACAGTTTCTACGGAAGCTCAATTTACAAAAGATAAAACATTGGTTGTCGGAATAGACAATACATATCCGCCTATGGAATACGTAGATAAAAACGGCAAGACAGTCGGATTTGACATCGAACTTGCAAAAGCCATAGGTGAAAAAATAGGAAGGAAAGTCGAATTCGTAAACAGCTCATGGGACGCTATTTTCGCAGGCCTTGACGCAGATAAATACGACCTTGTAATCTCCTCTGTTGGAGTAAATAAAGACAGACAGGAACAGCTTGCTCTTTCAAATCCTTATCTTGCAAATCAGCAGGTGATAATCTCATCTAAAAGCGGAAAACAAATAAAATCCGTGGAAGAACTTGCAGGTAAAAAAGTCGGAGTACAGGTAAGCACGACATCGGATAGTACCTGTCAATATTACCTTTCTAAAGGGATAGATTTTGATTTAAGACAGTTCGACGGTATGACCGAAGCATTCGTAGCTCTTGAGGGCGGAAGTGTCGACTGCGTAGTGACAGACCTTGTGGTAGGAGAATATTATGTTCATAAAAATACAAATAAATTCGTAAAGACATGCGATAAACTTACAAACGAACCTATCGCGGTTGCGGCTAAAAAAAGCAATCAGGCTCTTATAGATAAAATCAACCCTATACTCGAAGAACTAAGCAAAGACGGAACGATGACAAAAATATCAAAGAAAGTATTTGGTAAAGATTTAACACAAAATATAGATACGACTTTAAAAGGATATGACGAATAACCGTATATATTGTGGCATTTAAACGAAAAAGTAAGAGGTCTGCTTGCCAGGCTTCTTGTTTTATTATATAATGTAAAAGATTAAACGTAAAATAGGAGAAAATATTATGACTAGTGTGCAGATTTCAAAACTGGCAGCCGGAACAGTTTCTACCATAGAACTTACGCTTATAAGTATAGTGCTCGGTATGATACTCGCTCTTGTGATCGCATTCATGAGCATCGGCAGAAATAAAATACTGAAGGGGATCGCATGGGTTTATACTTGGGTGTTCAGAGGGACTCCACTGCTTCTTCAAATCATGGTAGTATACTTTGCTATACCATTGATGTTTAAGCAAATGTTCGGTTCACCTTTGAATTTTGAACCTTTCACGGCGGCTATCATAGCCCTTACCTTAAATACCGCAGCTTATACTTCGGAAATATTCAGAGCAGGTATCCAGTCCATAGACAAAGGACAGATGGAAGCGGCTAAAGCCCTTGGTATGACTTACTCTCAGGCGATGTTTAAAGTAATAATACCTCAGACGGTTTCAAGGATAATACCACCTTTCGCAAATGAATTCATAATGATATTAAAAGATACATCTCTCGTTTCCACTATCGGTATGGCGGACTTAATGAGAGTTTCAAAGCAGTTTGCGGCAAGCGGTGACTGGAGCTACTACTTCGTAGCGGGCGGGATATATTTGGTACTTACATCGGTATGTATAGTATTATTCCAAAGACTTGAAAAGAAAACCAGCAGGTACATTTAGGAGGATATCATGAGCAGTGTAAAAGTAGAAAATGTAAAAAAAGATTTTGGTGAACTAAGTGTACTTAAAGATATAAATTTAACCATTGAAAAAGGCGAAGTAGTTTGTATAATCGGTCCTTCGGGTTCTGGCAAGAGTACATTCCTAAGATGTCTGAACCACCTAGAAAAACTGACTTCAGGCAAGATATACATAGACGATGAACTTGTTTTTCACAGAGAAAACGATAAAAGCGTAGTAAAGACAGAAAAGGAAAAATTAGTTGAGATACGTACAAAGATAGGCATGGTATTCCAAAGATTCAACTTATTCCCTCATAAGACGGTTCTTGAAAATGTAACACTTTCTCCAATGGTAGTTAAAAAAGTGGGAAAAGAAGAAATAGAAAAGAAAGCATATGAACTATTGGATATGGTCGGGCTCAGAGACAAAGCGGACGAATATCCGAACAGGTTATCGGGAGGGCAGCAGCAAAGAGTCGCCATAGCAAGAGCTCTTGCTATGGATCCGGAAATAATGCTTTTCGATGAAGCCACTTCGGCTCTTGACCCTGAACTTGTAGGAGAAGTTTTGGAAGTTATGAAAAACTTGGCTAAAAAACATTCTATGACTATGATAGTTGTCACTCATGAAATGGGCTTTGCAAAAGAAGTAGCTGACAGAGTAATATTCATGGCTGACGGTGTGGTGGTGGAAGAAGGTCCCGCAAGAGAACTTATCGATAATCCAAAACATGAAAGAACAAAAAAATTCTTAAACAAAGTTTTATAAAAATCAAAGAAGTAAGTTTTCTTGCTTCTTTTTTAATGCCATTTAATTTATAATCTAACAATAAATTTATTTATCTTATATAGATTTGCTTTATTACAAAATAAAAAAGACCGAACTAAGTCGGTCTTTTGATTTATTATTATTTTACCTTAGGAGTCCTTATAGGTTTTGTGAATGAACTCTTAACACATCCTCTAACCGTTCTTACTTTGTAGTAATATCTTTTTCCCTTTTTTAGTTTCTTGTTTGTAAATTTGTTGGACGTAGTTGTCTTTACTTTTTTATATCCTTTTGTCTTTTTAGTGGAACGATAAATTTCGTATTTTTTACCGCCTGTCGCTTTTTTGAATGATAATGTTACTTTTCTTTTTCCTGCTTTTGTTTTTAATTTTGCAGGGGCTTTTAGTTTTGCAATATTCACCTTTACTTGTTTAACCGACATTTCCTCTTCTGCATCTATAGACCCCATAGTTATTACCACAAAAACATAATTAGTCCCGATTTTTGCTTTTTTAGTATCGAGAGTAGTATTATATGTATACGCTCCTTTTAACGGTACCAAAGAACCTATAGAAGAATAAATACTACTGGAAATAAAAAGTTTGGAAGATAGTTTTTTTGAAGTCAAACCTCCGTAAACAAAAACAGGTTCACATTCATCGTCCGGAGTGTCGGCAGAATCGATGCCGATAACATCAGCTTTTAATTTGATTTTTTCACCCTTATAATATGTCTTATTGTTTTTAATATAGATTTTTTTTACTGTCCCATCATAAGATTTCTCTTTTGCACCCACAGCGGAAAAACAGGTAAGCACTAAAAACAAAGATAAAAACATACATACGATTTTCTTTAAATTTTTCATGTTCATTCCCTCCTTGCCTCTATGATACCACTGTTAACGTTTAAATTCAATTAATTTTCAAATAATATTCACTGTATGTTCAATAAAAAAGACCGATTTAAATCGGTCTTTTGATTTATTATTATTTTACCTTAGGAGTTCTTATAGGTTTAGTAAATGAACTCTTAACGCTTCCTCTCACTGTTCTTACTTTGTAGTAATATCTCTTACCTTTTTTAAGTTTCTTATTCGTAAATTTGCTGGACGTGGTTGTCTTTACTTTTTTGTAGCCTTTATTTTTCTTCGTAGAACGATAGATCTCATACTTTTTACCGCCCGTCGCTTTTTTGAATGATAGTGTTACTTTTCTTTTTCCCGCTTTTGCTTTTAGTTTTGTCGGAGCTTTTAAAGTTGCAACTTTTATTTCAGTTAATGCTAACTCCATACTGCTTCCGGTTTCGTCGGTAGCATCAGCTATTCCTACAACTACATAATTTGAACCGTTAGGTGCCTTCTTTGTATTGAGTGTTGTTTTATATGTATAAGTTCCTTTAAAAAATTTCGTACTTCCTTCGGATAAAGTTTGACCTTTAGTACCCATTAAAAAACTAACTACTCCGGTATACCCGTTACCGAAGGGATCCTTCACCGTCGCCTTTACACTTATTTTTTCACCTTTGTAATATACTTTCTTATGAGTAGGTGAAGAAATTTTCACATACTTATTTGTAACAACTTCTCTCGGTGACTTTACATTTAACGATTTTTTCGGAGTAGCGGCGCTTACAGCCGACACACAGGAAAACATAAATAAAGACGCAACCAAACCGCATAATATTTTTTTAGAATTTTTCATATTCAAATTCCCTCCTTATCTTAATCACAATTTTATCACATATTATCCTACTTTGCAATTCGTTTTCATAAAAAACAAATAAAAAATAACTGCTCCTAAGTTAGAACAGTTATTTTATAAATTCTTTATACCAAGGCTGTATCAAAGATTTTTTCCAAATCTTTGGAAGATAAATCTTCTTTTTTATATAAAAGTTTTGCAAGCTTGTTGATAGCTTCCACATTAGACTTTATAATCTCTTTCGCTCTCAAATAAGTCGTATCGAGAATTTTAGTTACTTCTTCATCTATTTCATCTTTAAAAATAGTATCATTTTTTATATCGAACGTCTTATTTTTATATTTGCTCATCCCATATTCGCATACCATGGAATTGGCAAGCTCGTTTGCCTTTGCTATATCATTTTGAGCACCGGTGCTTATTTCTCCGAATATTATCTCTTCGCTGGCTCTTCCCGCAAGGAGCATACATATTTTTTCTTCGAGTTCTTTCTTTGTGAGTATCAAATTATCTTCTCCGCTCCCGGTTAGGACAAAACCGAGAGATACTCCATATGGAACTATAGTTACCTTATCGGGAAGTACTCCAGTCAGAATGAAGCTCACAAGGGCATGTCCCGCCTCATGGAAAGATACTATCCTTTTTTCTTTGTTATTTAAAATCATGCTCTTATTTTTAAGCCCTGCCATGGTCTTTATGATAGCTTTATCGAATTCATCATTAGTGATCACTTTTCGTCCTTGTCTTATTGCCATCAAAGCTGACTCGTTTACTATATTGGCAAGATGTGCTCCGCTGAGTCCGTTTGTCTTTTCAACCACTTTATTGATATCAAGATTTTTTGAAACAGGTTTACCCTGCATATGATGATTTAAAATTTCTTTTCTTGTGATACTTGAAGGATTCCCCACATAAATATGTCTGTCAAATCTACCGGGTCTGAGTAATGCACTGTCAAGCATATCCATCCTGTTTGTCGCCGCCATTACAACGACTCCTGTGTTTTCGCTGAAACCGTCAAGCTCTATTAAAAATTGATTTAATGTCTGGTCTCTCTCGGAATTATTATCTGTACTCCTGCTTACTCCTATCGCATCAAGTTCATCTATAAAAATTATCGCAGGAGCCTTCTTCCTCGCTTTATCGAATAAAGCTCTTATCCTGCTTGCACCTATACCTACGAACTTTTCTATAAATTCACTTCCCGAAGCATACATGAACGTAGCTCCGCATTCCCCCGCCAAAGCCTTTGCTATAAGAGTTTTGCCTGTTCCGGGAGGTCCGTAAAGAAGTACTCCGCTCGGGATCTTTGCTCCGAATTTTTTGTACTTTGCGGGTTTTGTAAGAAAATCGCTTATTTCCAAAAGTTCTTCCTTTATTTCGTCTAAACCTGCAACGTTTGTAAAGTTTATATCGCTTTTTATGACCGCAGGATCTTCCGGTCTGTTTCCCATAAATTTTATATATGAATTCTTCATCTTTGTCCCCCAATTTCATGTGCTAATGATATTATTGTTAACATTTTTGATTTTTATACTACTATGAAAAAAAATATTTTTTATTTATATTATGTGGTATAATAATATAAAAGCAGGAGGTTTTAATATGAACAAAGACGATTTATTAAACAAGGCAAGTGAATTTTTGGGAGAAGCAACGGAAAAAGCAAGACAATTTTCTTCGGAAGCTTTAGAAGCATCTAAGAGCTTTGCGGAAAGTGCAAAAAAAACAATTCAAGCAGAAAAACTGGATTATGAAATTTCAAGAAAATACAGAGAAATAGGTAAACTGGTATATTCCGCATATGAAGAAGAAGGTTCTTACGAGCATGTGGCAGACGAACTATGCGAAGAAATCAACGCTTTATTCGATCAAATCATAGCAATCAAACTTGGAGAAGATGCCGACGTGAGCGACGAAGAAAAAGAAGGTATCATCGAAGAAGTAAATGATATAATCGATGAAGACGACGAAGAAATCATAAGCGAATAAAAATTAAAAGACGAGAAAATCTCGTCTTTTTTTATTTTAATAAAGCGTTTCATCTGCCTTTATAAGGTTAGGACATTTATAGTCTCCCCTGTTCATATGGCATTTCGGCTTGCAGTGGTAACAATAATTTATAGGTATATGGTTCTTTGCCTTATATGCCCACCGGTAATCCGCAATAAGCTCTCTTCCTATAGCGGTAAAATCCGCATATTCGTTTTTTAAAAGATACTCTGCCCTTTTTGGAGTAGAAATCATATTGACGGCGATGACAGGAACATCAACGGCTTCTTTGATGAGCTTTGCGGAGTATACGCTGTAGTTAAAATCAGGGTTATCGGTTTCAAGAATTACGTCTTCTTTGTTTGCATATGAAATATCAAGTACATCTACCCCGGCGTCTATGAGCATCTTCGCTCCTTTTATCCCGCTTTCGATATCGGGAACGCACGGTCCGTATCTATAGTATATAGGCATATCTTCTCCGACAGCTTCTCTTACCGCTTTTATCACCTCTATAGGAAATCTAAATCTGTTCTCTAAACTTCCTCCGTATTCATCTGTCCTTTTGTTGTAATTAGGTGCGGTAAATTCACATAACAAATATCCGTGAGCTCCGTGTAGTTCTACGGCTTTAAAGCCTGCTTTCTTCGCTCTGACAGCAGCATTCACAAAATATTCTTTTACCTTGGGAAGTTCTTCCTTTGTAACTTCTCTGCTTCCCTCGTAGTCGGGGTGAGCACTGGCGCCGTAAGGATGTTCACTCAGTTTACCCGCCGCTCTTACTCCCGGATTATGAAGCTGTATCACGGAAAAGCAGTCGTTGTCGTTTATGACCTTTGCTATTTTTGACAGTCCCTCTACGAATTTATCGTCCCATATACCAAGCTGATAGAACGGTCTTTGTGATTTATCCGTAGCGGTCGCTTCAACGATTATAGTTCCGACTTCGCTTTTTGCTCTTTTTTCATAATACGATATATGATTATCCGTGACATATCCGTCTTCCTTAGCCAGCATGAAAGTGACCATGGGCGGCATCACTATCCTGTTTTTTATCTTATTCCCTTTTACTTCATATCCATCAAATAACATTTTTATTCTCCTTTGAATATTTAATAATAACTATTTTAAAATACCAAATTTCTATGTTTGATAATCGATTTATGTCAGCTAAAATTTGTATCTTAATTAAAGTTAATTTTGATTTGGTTTTATTTTTATTAACAGATTTCGATCATTATCAAAATCATATTTGTGATTTCCACAACACAAAATACATGATTTTTTATGTTTTAATATTTTTATATGAAACCAAGTAAGTATTGTTTAAATCTATATCCAATCAAAATTTTAAACATGGATTACTTTAAAATACCAAAAACTCTAACGATATAATCTTACATGCAGTTTATATCAGCTATATCAAAGTTCTATTATATTAAGTTCTTGTAATAGCAAAGTTTAATACAAAGTATCCCCCGTCTTTATAAGATTAGGGCATTTATTGTCTCCGCCGTTCAAGCGACATTTAGGCTTGCAGTGATAACAATAGTTTATAGGTATACCGTTCTTCGCCTTATATGCCCACTGATAATCCGAAAGAAGTTCTCTGCCTATGGCGGTAAAATCCCCATAACCTTCCTTTAAAAGCTTCTCCGCTCTCTTTGGAGTAGATATCCTGTTTACGCATATAACGGGTACATTGACGTTTTCCTTTATTATCTTTGCACTTGTCGTGACGGAGTTGAATTCATGTTCTTTGTCTTCCAGAGAAGTTGAAGCATCGAAAGCCGAAGATATATTTAATACATCAACCCCCGCATTTACAAGCATATCCGCTCCCTTGATGACATCATCTATATCTTCCATATTAACTCCCATTCTGTAATAAATAGGATAATCATCTCCCACGGCTTTCCTTACTGCCTTTGTGACCTCGATAGGAAAACGGTACCTGTCTTCCAAGTTTTCAAATCCGTATTCGTCGTTCCTTTTGTTGTATTTTCTTAGAGTAAATTCACATAAAAGATATCCGTGAGCTCCGTGAAGCTCTACCGCTTTAAAGCCTGCTTTTTTCGCTCTTACAGCCGCGTTAACAAAATCTTTTATGGATTTTTCGATATCTTCCTTTGACATCTCCCTGCCGTACCCGTCCAAGGGGCTCGGACCGTAAGGACATTCTTCTATCTTTGCTTTTATCCCCGCATTATGAAGCTGGATAACTGAAAAAGCTCCGTTATCGTTTATGGCACCTGCAAGTTTTTTAAGCCCCGGGATAAACTTATCGTCCCATACTCCGATTTGGTTCCATGCTTTTTGATTACCGTCGATACCGCTTGCCTCCACAATAATGGTCCCTACTTCATTCTTTGCTCTCTTTTCATAGTAGGATATGTGCTTATCCTCTATAAAACCGTCCTCCCTAACGAGAGAATATGTAACCATCGGAGACATAACTATCCTGTTTCTTATAAGGTTTCCTTTAAGTGTAAAACTATCAAATAACATTTTAACACCTCCTGATATAAAGATTATATCATAATAATCTTTATATTGAACATTTAAGGCTTATTCAATAATATATATTTAAACCATGGAAAAAACGATTTTATATTTTATGCTAATAAAACATATAAGAGAAATAACTATTAGGTTTATTGATTATTAAATAATATTTACTGATAAAGTCATAATAAAAAATCAAATAAAATATACATTTAGCTTTCTATAAATAAAGACAAATACATCAAACTTTATAGAATAAGTTTAATGATTTGAGAATTCTATAAACAAAAATTTTTGTTTATTAAAAATAAAACTGATTTACTTAAAATAAATAATTGCACGACATACATCACTTTGCTGATTTTTATTTAAGTTCATCTTACTAAATCCAAAACCATTTATGGATCAATATATATAATAAAGCTAAAAACCTCACTGTCTTATTCTATACATATCAATAAATCCTACTTTATCCGATAAAATGCTTGACTTTTGTTCAACGCGATATTATTATTAAATTAGACAAAAGGAAGGAGGATTGTTATTTAATGTCTAAAAAAATGGGTAGACCGACAGAAAATCCCAGAGTTTACAGAATTGGAATCCGACTGGACGAAAAACACAAAAAGATACTCGATGAGTACATAAAGAAGAACAATTCTACCATTACGAACGCTGTTTCAAGAGCGATAGAATTATTGGAAGCGGAGACAAAAAAATAAAAAGACAGCCCACCCTACCTTGACAAGTAATCATGTGGACTGTCACCCCAAACGGAGTATGTAAATATTATACACTGCATACTTCTGTTTGGCAAGGAT
>NZ_CALHFB010000003.1:0-116899 GCF_938029165.1 uncultured Anaerofustis sp. | reverse complement strand
AGAATATATGATATTTTTAATGTAAGATAAATGTTAAATAAATTAAATAAACAAAAGGCAGAAGCAACGGGATTGGGAATGGGCTGAGACTCACGAAATAAGATAGGGCTTCTGCTTTTTGCTTACAAAATCAATTCTTCGAAATGAAGAATTGCAAAGATGTGACTATAAAAATATTAAAATTAATAATTTTTTATTATAAGTTATTCTTCATAATGAAGAATTAATATCGAGATAAAATATAAATTTAATTAAAAACGTTAAGCTGTTATGATTAAAAAGTAAGATAATAAACTCTTTTAAATGAAGAATAAATATCTATGGAGATGATTTTATGAGCAAAGATAAAAATGATAATATAATTATATGTAAAAATGAACATCTGCATAATATTGGTATAGGTTTTTATTTTCATGGTGGGGCTTTATATGAAAATAATAAAGTTAGAGGCATTTCCCATTTGCTCGAGCATATGTTTTTTAGAAAATTAAATAATATTTCTCAAAGAGAATTATATAAAAAGGTAAATAAAATGGGTGTATCATTAAATGGTACAACATATAAAGATTATACTAGATTTTATGCAACGGTGTTGCCAAAATATTATAATGATTTTATAGATTTAATCGTAAATTTATATGAGGATTTTTCATGGAGTGATGAAGAAATCAATGCTGAAAAAGAAGTTGTTAAAAGACAAATTGAAGAAAAAAGCACTTATTATTTTGATGATATCGTAAATAATAATTACTTTGAAGGAAGTTGTTTTAAGAATGAAATCATGGGAGACTGCCATAAAATAGATAGTCTTTCATATAATATAATCAATGATTATAAAAGAAGATTTTTTAATAAGTATAACTCAGTGATAGTATTAACCGGGAATTTCAATTCTGATAATATTAATTATTTAAATGAGAAATTAAAGAAGGCTCTTGCATTTTCTAGTAAACCTTTGATAAGGCAAAATACTGTTCCTAAAAAATTTTGTAAGAGAGATGAGAGTAATATTACAATTGTTCCAAGCGATTATGATATTATCGAAATAGAAATTAGAATCGATATATGTAAAAAAATAGATATGCATATGGTGGAAATTTTATTTAATATATTAGCTGTAGGGGACGGTTCAAGGCTTTCATTCAAGCTTAAAGATACTTTGGGGTATATTGGTGATATTGATTGTGATTTAAATTATTATGAAGATTTCAATACCGCTATATTAGCATGCAGTGTACATAATCATCTTCTCATAAAAACATTAAATATAATATTTGAAGAAATAAAAAATATTAAACATGATATAACTGAAGATGATTTGGAAGAGGTCATAGTATTTTCAAAAGATTTTTCAAATGTAATTGATTCATCAGAGGAGTTAAATGATTTAATTGGTTATGAAAGATTTGTACTTGGGAATAAAAATTTTAATATTGAAAATGAAATAAGCACTTTTGAAAATATAACTGTTGAAGACTTACTTAATACAGCAAAACAAATATTTAAATCAGAAAATATTAGTATTTATGTAGAAAATAACAGTACTATAGAAAGAAAATATAAAGTAAAAGATTGTATTTATAAAATTAAAGAAACATTATAAAAAAGACCTAAAATAAAGGTCTTTTTATTAACTTATCTAGCCATGAGCATGACGATTTCTTCAAACCATTCACCTTCAAAAAACTCCCCTTTTTTAAGTCTTTTATAAGGTTTAAATCCCGCTTTTTCATATGCTCTTACTGCACGTTCGTTTACACTTCTCGGGCATATTTCGATTATGTCGGCATTTAAAGTATTAAACAGGTAAGAACACATTAATTTTAGACTTCTTGAGCCAAGTCCTTTGCTATGTCCCGCATCGGGAGCGATAAATATATCTATTCCGTAAGCATTATTATATGCTGTTAAATCATGGTCTATGTATTTCTTTTCATCGAATTCATAATACTGGATATATCCTGATGGTTTATGTAAATATTCTATAATACAAGGTTTGATCAAACTTTTTCCATGTATTCTGTCAAGATATTTTTCTTTTAGAGCATTTAGAGAATTATCTTTATCTCTTCCTCCGTAGTATTTGCTGACTCTTTCGTCGTCTCTCCATTTACCAAGCATTATCAGTTCTTCGTCTGTGTCGTTAAGTCTTCTTATACTCAAATCTCCGTTTACAGCAATATATTCTTTCATAAATAGCTCCTTATAAGTAGATTATAAAAATATTATAACATAAACATTTTATAGCTTTAATTGAAAAGTGAAAAATATTGGTATATAATTAATAAAGATTAAATAGAATGAGGATAAATATGAGCACAGTAGTAGATTTACATATGCACAGTATCAATTCAGACGGAACTTTGAGTGCTGAAGAAATGCTTAATATGATGAATGATCTGAATGTTGACTTTGCGTCTATAACAGACCATGACAATGTTAAAGTTTATGAACAAATAAAAGAAATCGATGTTAAATTTAATAAACCGCTTACTTTAATTCCCGGTACAGAGCTGGGTTGTTCTTTTGAGGGCGTCATAAGAGATGTTCTCGGTTATGGGATAGATACAAAGGTAATAGATGATTTTGTAAGTAATAGATATTCAAAAGAAAATCAAATCAAGAAACAGAAAAGACTGCTTGAAGAATATAAAAGAGTATTTAAAAAAGCCGGAATCAAATTTGATGAAGATATAGAAGTTTCTAGGGGCAATAAGAGTGAAGCGTATATAACAATATATGAAAATCTTATAAAATATTCCGAAAATATAGAAAAATATCCTTTCATTTCTAAAATCACTTTGTTTTTCTGGAATTATTGTTCTAATAATGAAACTAAATTTTTTGTGAATGAATCTATGGATTATCCGACGATGAAAGAAGGAATAGAACTTATTCATGATGCCGGAGGGTTAGCGTTTTTGGCTCATCCTTGTATGTATAGAATAGGAAAGATAAGGACGCTTCAGCTTATCAATCATGCAATGGATTGTGGGGTAGATGGTATTGAGGTAATGCATTCCCAGCATACTTTTGACGATAATTTGTTTTTGGCTGAGGTAGCAAGAAAATATAGGCTTTTAAAAAGCGGAGGAAGCGATTATCACGGCGGAACCAAGCCTGATATAAGTATGGTGACAGGGAAAGGCGATTTATATGTGCCATATAATATGGTAAAAGAGTGGATAGATAAAGTCAGACAGATTAAATTATAAAGGGGTGATAATTATTAATATAGATTTGCATATTCATACTAATAATTCGGATGGTGATGACAGTACTAAGGAGATCATAAAGAAGACGCGGGATAATGATATAAAACTTATATCCATAACAGACCATGATACTGTAAGTGCATATGATGATTTGAAAGATATCGATACCGATGGGATTAAAATCATTCCCGCAGTTGAATTATCCTGTGCATATAATCACGAAATGAGAGATATATTGGGATATGATATAAACTTGGAAAAGATGAGAGAAATCCTTAAACGTTACGAATCTAAAGAAGAAGATATAAAAAGAGAAAATGCTTTATTAAAAGAATATGTTAAAGTATTTAAGGATAACGGGCTTATTATCGATGACGGACTTCAAATAATAGACGGAGAAAAAAATGAAGGATATAAAAAAGTAATAATAAGTGCGGTAAGCCATGAAGAAAATGTTTCTAAATTTCCGCAGATAATGAATCCTTCTGCTTTTTTCTGGGATAATTGTGCAAATAAAAAAAGCAGTTTCTATGTAGACGAATCAAGGTTTTTTAAAACTATTAAAGATACTATAGATATTATACATGAAGCAGACGGGCTTGCTTTTTTCGCTCATCCGTGTATCCATCATATGCCTCATAATGAGGTAGGTAAAATGCTTGATGAAGCCAGGAAATATGGGCTTGACGGTGTAGAGGTCCTCCATGCCAAACATTCTGATGAAGATGTTGAATTCTTACTAAATTACGCAGATAGTAATGGTATTTATAAAAGCGGCGGTAGTGATTACCACGGAAGTCCAAAGCCTGATATAAAGATTTTGATTGGCAGAGGAAATTTGAATGTTGAGTATGATTTGGTTAAAGATTGGACTGAAAACTGCAAATATGTATTGTAATAATAAAAGGCTTGGATTATCCAAACCTTTTTTATTTACTCTTCTATTTCTTTAATTATTTTACATGGATTTCCTGCTGCGATTACATTTTGGGGTATGCTTTTATTTATTACGCTTCCCGCACCAATGATTGAATTTTCACCTATGGTTACTCCTGGAAGTATGATTACATTACCCCCTATCCATACATTATCTTCGATGATTACTTTTTTTGCGTATGAATATCCTGCTTTTCTTTTTAATGGATTTTCTGCGTGTCCGACAGTATATATGGAAACATTTGGGGCTATTCTGACATATTTGCCTATTACTACGTTCGCTTCAGCAAGTATAGTACAGTTGTGATTTATAAATGAATGTTTATCGATACTGATATTTTTTCCGTAATCACAAATAAAAGGCGGAAGTATGTCTACACTTTCATGTATGTAGCCAAGCATGTCTTTTAGTATGTTTTTTCTTTTCTCGATATCTGTAGTGCCAAGATTATTATACTTATCCATAAGCTTCTTATTTTCCAAAAGTAAGTCCATTAATTCTTTATTTTGTATATATTCGAGTTCATTTATCATTTTATCATATTCACTAAAAATTTTATCCATACAAATCTCTTTCATTATAAATTATATATTAATTATAACTCTTTATTTTTGAGATGTCATTAATTAAAAGTATATTTACGGCTGAAATTAATTTGATTTAATATTAAATTATTTTTTTATAATGTATGAGCTTTTATTATTAAAATAATTAGTTGTCAATATTAAAACGCTTACTGTTGATTTTCTATACTTTAAGTTTTGTTTACGATAATAATTTGATATTAATCATATAAAATAAAAAAATAAGCAGATTAATATATAGGAATTTTCAGTTTTATTATTATTTTTTATAAATTACTTATTTTCTTTTTACAGGTCTTATATACTTAAAATGTTTCTTTGGGTCAAAATAAAAGTAGATAATCCTGCCGGGAGAAGTGTCAAAGGTGTAATTGGTGTTAGAAAAATCAAACGTAGACATAGCTTTCTCGATTTTTTCTTCTACGCTTCGATTTTCCTGTTCATAGTCAAATGGTCCGTGTTCAAAAACGATATATTCGTCTTCCGGAACATCAACCATAAGCATTTGTGGGGGAACTTCTCCGCTAAAATCAAAAGGAAGACGTACTCCGTAGCATTCTGTACGAGGGAACCCCCAGTCGCATAGTCTGCCGCTTGGGTCATTGATGTATGCCATTATTTGACCGCTTGCGCTGTTTACTTCACTTCCTCCGTTATCATCCAATTTTCCTTTGATACTGTCCAGTAACCCGCAAATCGTTTCATAGTCCTGCCCCGGGATAAGGTTTTGTTTCTGCCAAAAATCCCAATATCCGTTGCTTTCATAGTTTTTAATATGTAAAAACTTGTGTGCGGGTATCGTTACAAAATAAATTTTAATATCATCTGTAGATTTTATCATTCCAATTTCTCCAAATCCTAAAAAGTAGCGGTCAAAAGGGTTTATTTTTGTGCGAAGTATTAATGTCTTTGGGTTCTTTCTATATTTGCTGGGTGTTATACCATATGCTTTTTTAAAAGCCCTTGAAAAGGCTTCATTGGATGAAAATCCGTAATCAAAAGCAATGTCTAAAATAGTCTTTTTGCTGTCTCTGACTTCTTTTAGTGCAAATGCTAATTTTCTCTTCCTCAAATAATCTCTTAACTGCATTCCGGATATTTCTTTGAATTTTCTTGTCGTATGAAACTTTGAGTAACCGAGCTTTTTTGAAAGTGCGTTTAATGTCAATGCTTCGTCATTATGATTTTTTATGCTTTCATCGATTTCGTCAACTACTATTTGAATTTGTTTTCTCCATTCATACATAATTTATCTCCTCAATTCAACCACTCTGTATTCATTATATAAAATTAAAGATTTTCCTTCTTGATATTACTTGCTATTTATATATTTTAAAGAAATTTTTAGTTTTTTGTATTACAGGTTATTAAAAAAGGACTGGTGACAGTCCTTAACTTAAAATATTTTGTACGGTTTTAAAATGCATTTTACAAACATTATTTAATTCTTCTTCTCCGAATTTTTTAACAAATTCTTTTCCTTTAGAAATAACAATGCTGTTTGCTCCCAAAGGAAAATCAAAATCGTAGTGTTTATTCATGTTTTTTATGGTTGTAAGAAGTGCGTCTCTTGCTATAATACTTGCCGCTGCAACGGCTATATTTTGTTCCGCTTTTGGTTTAAATATCATTTCCAGATTTAAATCTTGAAGGCCGCTTCTGATTTGTTCTTCTCTTCCGAATTTATCCACTAAAGCTTTTTTAAATGGTTGTTTTTTATAAACATTTTTAATATTGGTTATATGAGCCCATGCTAAAATTGCATTTATATTTCCTATTTTCTTATATAATTCGTTGTATTTGCGTTGTCCTATTCTAAGTATCGAATAACTATTTGTAACTTTTTTTATCTCTTTTGCAAGCTTTATTATATTATCATCGCTTAAATCTTTTGAGTCTCTGACTCCGAGAGTTTTTAATATATCGTACTCGTTTTTTTCTAAATATACGCTGCCTACGATAATAGGAGCATAAAAATCCCCTTTCCCGACTTCGTCGCTTCCGAGAAGAGGAGGGTCCATGATTGGATATAACTGATTTTTCTCGGTATCAAAAGCAGAGGAACTTAAACTGTTCCCCTGAAAAGTATCATATATATTATTTAATATTAAATTTAACTTATCGCTTTTACTCTGAGAAGTATCTAAAGTTGTTCCTTTTTTCTTGCTGGAATAAATCCTTACAATATTACTATCTATATGAAATTGTATACCATAAGCTATTTTTTTAAAATCACTTATACTATAAGATATAAGTTCATTGGAATTTTTTATTCTCAGATATAAATCCTCTGGTGTCTTATTCATTCTGTTTCCTTTACGATACGGGTTTAACGAATATCATTCTTCCCGCGGCGGTTTGAAGTACACTTGTTACGACTGTATTAAGTTCTTCTCCGATCCTGTTTCTGCCTTCTTCCACGACTATCATCGTTCCGTCTTCGAGATAAGCAATTCCCTGTGAATTTTCTTTGCCCTCTTTTAATACTTTGACAAATAATTCCTCTCCCGGAAGAACCACTGTCTTAACGGCATTTGAAAGTTCGTTTGTGTTGAGAACTTCAACTCCTTGAAATTCTGCGATTTTATTTAGGTTGTAATCATTGGTTACGACTTTTGCGTCGATATCTATTGCAAGTTTTAATAATTTTGTATCTACTTCGGTTATCTCCGGATAGTCTTTATCCAAATTTACTACTTCTATGGGAAGTTCTTTTTGGATTTGATTTAATATATCGATCCCTCTTCTTCCTCTGCTTCTTTTGACGCTGTCGGCAGAGTCCGCGATTTGCTGAAGTTCATATAATACAAAGTTAGGTAATATTATCGGTCCGTCTATAAAACCGGTTTTTAATATATCCAATATCCTTCCGTCGATTATTACGCTGGTATCTAAAATCTTTGCGACGCCTATAGGAACTTTTGGATGTTTCTTTGTTTGTTTTTGTTTAAATGTATCATTTTCAAATGGATTGAGTCCTCTGAAGAACCTTTCCGCATCCGGCGCTTTATATGTAGCTATAGAAACAAATACATATATGCACACAGCATATATCACTATAGTTATAATGCTTACTATCCACCCCGGTAAGTTCATGTTTTGGAAAGGAAGACATAATAAAGCAGACAAAATCAAAGCAAGTATCAGAGAGCCTATTACAAGACCGATTTGAGTAAATGTAGTATTGTTTATTTCTCTGCTTACCTGAGCAAAAATACGTCTGAATGCTTTAGCAAAAAATGGAATAAAAATAATAAAAATAAAACCGAATAAAATAGCTGCTAATACATAAATTGTACCTTTGCCAAATGCTGATGTGATATTTATTCCAAGCCTTTGATATAAGTGTCCGCTATCTATCAGCCAGCTGCCTAACTGCGTTCCAACAATTGCACCCAATACAAAAATAAATGCATAAAGTGCTTTTTTCATCTTTACACCTCCTTCTATTAAATTTTCTATCATCACTAAGGTATATACTACCTTAAATTAATTGTATAAGAAATAAATGTAAATGTAAATAGAAAAAAGATTAAAGTTTTATGAAAAGAACTTTAATCTTTTTGTTTATGGTCTAATTATTGAATAATTTGAAGACACATTCTTTAAGTGTGCTGATTTCTATTACTTTTATATTTAAATTTGAAATGTCTTCATGTTCATCCAAAGAGTTTCTCGGAATGATTGCTTTTTTGAATCCAAGGGAATTTGCCTCTTTTATCCTTTTGAAAATATTGTTTATCTTTCTTATTTCTCCGCAAAGGCCTACTTCACCTATTATTATGGTGTTGATAGGTATTTCTTTTTTTAGCATAGAGGATATCACCGCGCAAGCAACTGCCAGGTCACTTGCGGTTTCTTTTACTCTTACTCCTCCCACGACATTTAAATATACATCTGTAGAATGAAGTTTGACATTAGTCATTTTTTCTATTACAGCTAATATTTGAACAAACCTGTTATATTCAAAGCCTGTGGATACTCTTCTTGGGACTTGGAAAGATGACATCATGGCAAGGGCCTGTATCTCTATCAGGACACTCCTGTTGCCTTCCATTATTGAACAAATAACACTTCCGTAGCTTCTGTTTTCTCTGTCTTCCAGTAACAGCCTAGATGGATTTGTTACGCATTGAAGACCTTTTCTGCTCATCTCGAATACTCCGATTTCCTCGCTGGAGCCAAATCTGTTTTTACTTAGTCTCAGTATCCTTAAGCTTGAATTCGATTCGCTTTCAAAATACATAACAGTATCTACCATATGTTCAATGGTCTTCGGTCCTGCTATTGTACCTTGTTTTGTTATATGTCCCACTATGAATACACTTGTATTGGTAGCTTTGGCAAAGTTCATAAGCAAATTAGTGCATTCTCTTACCTGGGTTATCGTTCCGGGCGCACTTGGTATATTGGAACTCCTTACTGTTTGGATAGAATCTATTATTAATAAATCCGCCTTATTCTCTTTAGCACTTTCTATTATTTGTTCTATATCCGTATTTGATAAAACAAGTATATCACTTCCTTTTAGTCCCAGCCTGTCCAGTCTCAATTTTAACTGTGAGAGACTTTCTTCACTGGATGCATATAAAACTCTTTTTCCGATTATGGATACATTATGAGCTGTCTGCATTAAAAGAGTAGATTTTCCTATTCCAGGCTCTCCTCCGACAAGTACCAGGCTTGATGCTACGATACCTCCTCCCAGTACATTATCCAGCTCACTTATCGACGTCGTAAACCTCATATCTTTTTTTGTGTCTACATCTTTTAAGTTGGTGACTTTGGGAGTGAAAATACTATTTTTTGAATTTACCAAATCTAATTCTTTTTTCGAAAATTCGCTGAACGTATTCCAGTTTCCGCAGTCCGGGCATTTTCCCCAGTATTTGGGGCTTTCGTATCCGCATTCGCTGCACACAAATATTTTTTTATCTTTTGCCAAAATTTTATCCTCTTTGCTAATTTTTTTATATAAAATCATTATTATCCTGAAAAAGATTATAACATATAAGAAAAAATTTTCATAAAAAGATATTAAAAAAACTATTACATATTTAAAATATTATCTACTTACAAAATAATATAAAATTATGCATAAATTTATGGTAAAATAAAAAAAAGATGATTTATTGTAAAAGGGCGATAAAAAGGGCAAAAAAATTGGAAATATTTAATATATTTTAGTTGTTACCCTTGACTTATCATAGTTCTTTTGCTAAAATATTAAATTACTGAAAATACAAAACAAGCCTAAAATTTGTATTAATTTTATGCAGTTTAGGACGGAGGAAACAACAGCAAATTGGTTGAATCTTTTATTTTAAAATAAGATGATTTTGCTGTGTTTTTCATGTTTAAATTAAGGAGAGTGGTACAGTGATTCATCCAGAGAAAATTGGTAGAAGAGAAAGAATGAGTTTTTCTAAAATCAAAGATGTAATGGAAATGCCTAATTTAATTTCTATTCAGACAGACTCATATAAGTGGTTTATAGAGGAAGGTCTTAGAGAGGCATTTTTAGATGTATTCCCTATCAGCGACCCAAGTGAGAATTTAATACTTGAATTCGTTGATTATATCTTAGATGACACTCCAAAATATGATGTTGAAGAGTGTAAAGAAAGAAAGACAAATTATTCTGCTTCTTTAAAAGTTAAAGTTAGACTTGTTGTAAAAGAAGATGGTGAAATCAAAGACGTTAGAGAACAGCATGTATTCATGGCTGATTTTCCTTTAATGACCAGAACCGGTACATTCATCATCAATGGTGCTGAAAGAGTTATTGTAAGCCAGCTTATTCGTTCACCCGGAGCATATTTCTCAGTTGAAAGAGATAAGTATGGTAAAGAATTATACAATGGACAAATCATCCCTAACAGAGGGGCTTGGCTGGAATATGAAACGGACGCAAGTGACTGTCTGTACGCCAGAGTAGACAGAACAAAAAAAGTTCCGATCACGGTTTTAATCAGAGCATTGGGACTTGGAACAAATGAAGAGATCATAAATTTCTTCGGAGAAGAAAAGAGACTTATGACTACATTCGAAAAAGATTCTTCTTCAAGTGTAGACGAAGGTCTTATTGAAATTTATAAAAAACTCAGACCGGGCGAACCTGAAAGCGTTGATTCAGCTAAAGGTTTATTCATTCCGATGTTTTTCGACCAAAGAAGATACGACCTGATGATGGTTGGTAGATTTAAACTTAACAAAAAATTAGCTCTTGCTACAAGAATTACTGGCCAGTATGCATTCAAAGATATAGTTAATCCTTTAACCGGAGAAATCTTAGTAAGTAAAGATGAAATAATTGATGAAAAAACTGCATGGGAAATCCAAAACTGTGGAATTAATACTGTCGAAGTCAAAGTGTCTGAGGACAAAGGCTTTAAAATAATAGGTAACGGTGTCGTTGACATAAATAAATTTGAGTTGCCTTTTGATGTAAGTGATTTAAAAATCGATGAAATGGTCAACTTTAGAGTTTTAAGTGAAATATTAGACTCCGACCTTTCAAATGAAGAAAAGAAAAAACAAATCAAAGACAGAATGAGCGAACTTCTTCCTAAGCATATCACTGTGGAAGATATTTATGCTTCTATCAGTTATAACCTCGGTTTCGATCATGGTATCGGAACTTTAGATGATATCGACCATTTAGGCAACAGAAGGATCCGTTCCGTAGGTGAACTTTTACAAAACCAATTCAGAATCGGTCTTTCAAGATTAGAAAGAACTGTAAAAGAAAGAATGATTTCATTCGACCCTGAAGAAGTTACACCTTCAAGCTTAGTAAACGTAAAACCTGTAAATGCTGCTTTGAAAGAATTCTTCGGTTCATCTCAGTTGTCTCAGTTTATGGACCAAACAAATCCTCTTGGGGAACTTACACATAAGAGAAGATATTCTGCTTTAGGTCCCGGCGGACTTTCAAGAGACAGAGCTGGATTTGAAGTCAGAGACGTTCATCATTCTCACTACGGAAGAGTTTGTCCAATAGAAACTCCTGAAGGTCCGAATATCGGTCTTATCGGTTCTCTTGCAACATTCTCCAGAGTTAATAAGTATGGATTTATCGAAACTCCGTACAGAAGAGTAAAAGACGGTGCGGTAACAGGGGATATAGATTATATCCCGGCTGATGAAGAAGGTAAATACACCATAGCTCAGGCAAATGAACCTTTAATGGAAAACGGTTCTTTTGAACATTCAAAGGTAACCGGTAGAGCCGGATTTGAAAGGGATTTCGTAACTGTTGAAAAAGATAAGGTAGACTATATGGATATATCTCCTAAGCAGGTGGTTTCCGTTGCTACCAGTATGATACCTTTCCTTGAAAATGACGATGCCAACAGAGCCCTTATGGGTGCCAACATGCAGCGTCAGGCAGTACCTTTATTAAAACCGCAGGCTCCTATGGTAGCCACAGGTATAGAACACAGAGCTGCTAAGGACAGCGGTGTTTGTGTCGTAAGTGAAGTTGACGGTGTAGTTAAGAGAGTTACCGCAACTGAAATCATTATTACAGATGATGCTACGAAGCAAAATGTAAAATATAAATTACTTAAATATAAGAGAACAAACCAAAATACTTGCATAAACCAAATCCCTATCGTAAAACTTGGTGACAGGATCAAAAAAGGCGAAGTAATAGCTGACGGTCCTTCTACGGAAAACGGTGATTTATCGCTCGGTAGGAATATCCTTATCGGATTTATGACTTGGGAAGGTTATAACTACGAAGATGCTATCATCATAAATGAAAAACTCGTAAAGGAAGATGCTCTTACTTCAATCCATATCGAAGAATTCGACTGCGAAGCTAAGGAAACAAAGCTTGGAAGCGAAGAAATCACGAGAGATATTCCAAATGTAGGTGAAGATGCACTTAGAAACCTCGATGAAAGAGGGGTCATAAGAGTAGGTGCGGAAGTTAAATCAGATGATATCCTTGTTGGTAAAGTTACTCCGAAAGGAGAAAGCGACCCAACGGCGGAAGAAAAATTACTTCGTGCAATCTTTGGTGAAAAAGCCAGAGAAGTAAGAGACACCTCACTTAAAGTTCCTCACGGAGAAAAGGGTGTTGTAGTAGATGTAAAAGTATATACAAAAGAAAACGGCGATGAATTAAAACCTAATGTAAATAAGCTAGTAAGAGTTTATATTGCAATAAAGAGAAAAATTCAAGTCGGTGATAAAATGGCGGGTCGTCACGGTAACAAAGGTGTAATCAGTAGGGTGGTTCCCGAAGAAGATATGCCATTCTTACCTGATGGAACTCCGCTTGAAATATTACTTTCTCCAATGGGGGTTCCTTCCCGTATGAATATTGGACAGGTACTGGAAGTCCATTTGGGGCTTGCTTGTAAAGCTCTAGGTATCGATATAGCCACTCCGGTATTCGACGGAGCAAAAGAGGAAGATATCATGGAACTTCTTGAACAGGCAGGATACTCATCAGATGGTAAAATCCAGCTTTATGACGGAAGAACAGGTGAACCTTTCGATAACAGGGTAACCGTTGGATATATGTACATGCTGAGACTGCATCATATCGTTGATGAAAAGATGCATGCCAGAGCAACCGGTCCTTACTCCCTGGTTACACAGCAGCCACTTGGCGGTAAAGCACAAATGGGTGGACAGAGATTCGGAGAAATGGAAGTTTGGGCTCTTGAAGCATACGGTGCCGCTCATACATTACAAGAAATCCTTACCGTTAAGAGTGATGATGTATCCGGAAGAGTCAAGACTTACGAATCTATCATTAAAGGAGAAAATATCCCAAAAGCAGGTGTTCCTGAATCATTTAAAGTTCTTATCAAAGAATTCCAAAGCTTATGCTTAGACGTAAATGTTCTTGGTGAAAGAAATGAAGTAATCGACATCAAAGACGATGAAGATGAAGACTTGGTAGAAGATTTAGAACAAGTAGAAGCAAGTGCAGACGGCGACTTTGTAGAAGATTTGGATGATATCGAATTTGAAGAAATCAGTGAAGTTGATATTCTTGAAGATGACGGGGACATTGAAAGCGAAGATTTAGATTTCCTTGATAGTGATGTATTAAGTTCTGCTTCATCAGATGATGAAGATGAAGAATTTATGTAATAGGAACTATTAAAGGGAAAATATAAGTGGGAGGTAAATTCCTTGAAAGAATTTAATGATGTAAATATAGATAATAAAAAAGAAAAAACAAATATGGGCGATATTGATTTTAAATCGATACAAATTGGTTTAGCATCAAAAGAAAAAATTCTTGATTGGTCTTACGGCGAGGTAAAAAAGCCGGAGACTATTAACTACAGAACTTCTAAACCGGAAAAAGACGGGTTGTTTTGTGAAAAGATTTTCGGACCGACTAAGGATTATGAATGTTACTGCGGTAAATATAAACAAATCAGATATAAAGGCGTGATTTGCGACAGATGCGGGGTCGAACTTACAAAGTCAAAAGTAAGAAGAGAAAGAATGGGACATATTGCTTTAGCTGCTCCCGTTACTCACATTTGGTACTTTAAAGGTATCCCAAGCAGAATAGGTCTACTTCTTGAAATGTCTCCTAAAGAGCTTGAAAGAATAATATATTTTGCTGCATATGTGGTAACCGATCCGGGGAATACTCCTTTGGATGAAAAAACGGTTTTAACCGAAAATGAGTATAAAGAATACAGACAGATTTACGGAAGTGAGTTTACTGCTAAAATAGGTGCCGAAGCAATTCAGGATTTACTTGGACAAGTGGATCTAGAAAAAGAAAGTCAGGAATTAAAACAAATCATTGCTACGGAAACTACAAGACAAAAGAAAACAAAAGCAATAAAGAAACTTAAAATTGTAGAAGATTTTAGAAATTCCAATAACAATCCTCAGGATATGGTCCTTGAAGTAGTTCCTGTTATTCCTCCTGAACTCAGACCTATGGTTATGCTTGACGGAGGCAGATATGCTACAAGTGACTTGAATGACTTATATAGAAGAGTTATAAACAGAAACAACAGACTTAAGAGACTTCTTGAACTTAATGCGCCTGATATTATCGTTCAAAACGAAAAGAGAATGCTTCAGGAAGCTGTTGATGCACTGATAGATAACGGAAGAAGGGGCAGACCTGTTACAGGTCCTGGAAACAGACCGCTTCGTTCATTATCCGATATGCTTAAAGGTAAACAAGGTAGATTCAGACAAAACTTACTTGGTAAGAGGGTCGACTACTCGGGACGTTCCGTTATAGTTGTTGGTCCGGAACTTAAGATGTATCAATGCGGTCTTCCTAAGGAAATGGCAATCGAATTATTCAAGCCTTTCATCATGAGAGAACTTGTTAAGAGAAAACATTCTCTAAATATAAAATCAGCTAAAAGAATGGTAGAGAGACAAAGTCCGGAAGTTTGGGATGTGCTCGATGATGTAATCAAAGATCATCCGGTTTTACTTAACCGTGCACCTACACTTCATAGACTAGGTATCCAAGCATTCGAACCGATTTTGGTCGAAGGAAGAGCTATTAAGCTTCATCCTCTTGTTTGTACGGCGTTCAACGCCGACTTTGACGGTGACCAAATGGCTGTTCATGTACCGTTGAGTGTTGAAGCACAAGCTGAAGCAAGATTTTTAATGCTTGCTGCATACAATATTTTGAAACCTCAGGACGGCTCTCCTGTAGTTTCTCCTACACAGGATATGATCCTTGGCTCTTATTACTTGACTATTGTAAAAGAAAACCAAAAAGGTGAAGGAAAGGCATTTGCTTCAATTCCCGAACTTGAAATGGCATATTACAATAAAGAAGTAGAACTTCATGCAAAAGTTAAAGTAAGAGTTAAGAAAGTCATTGACGGAAAAGAACATGTCAAAATAGTTGAATCAACTGTAGGTAGGTTCTTATTTAATCAAATAATTCCTCAGGATTTAGGATTTGTGGTAAGAGAAACTCCTGCGGATATGTTCAAACTGGAAATAGATAAAGTTGTGGATAAAGGTGTTTTATCCGAAATAGTTTATAAATGTTTCACAAGACACGGTGCCGCTAAGACATCAATGGTTCTTGATGATATCAAAAAAATGGGCTTTACTTATTCTACAAAGGCAGCCGTTACGGTAAGTATTTCAGATATGGAAGTACCTGATGTTAAACCTCAGTTACTTGATGAAGCTGATGTAAAAGTAGATAAAGTTTTAAAGAAATATAAAAGAGGTATGATTACCGAAGCCGAAAGAAAAAGAGAAGTTATCGATATTTGGAATGATACGACCAACTTGGTAACAAATGCGCTTCTTGACCACCTTGACCCATTCAATCCAATCAACATGATGGCTGACTCGGGTGCCAGAGGTAGCAGGAACCAGATTAGACAGCTTGCCGGTATGAGAGGGCTTATGGCGTCTCCTAACGGGGATATCATAGAACTTCCTATACGTTCTAACTTCCGTGAAGGCTTGGACGTTTTGGAATTCTTTATCTCTTCTCACGGTGCGAGAAAAGGTCTTGCGGATACTGCCCTTAGAACTGCCGATTCAGGTTACTTGACAAGAAGACTCGTTGATGTAAGTCAGGATCAAATCGTTAAAGAAGACGACTGCGGTACGGATCAAGGTTATGATGTTACTGCTATCAAAGTAGGTAACGACGTTATCGAAGAATTGGAAGAAAGAATAAACGGCAGATATGCATTTGACGATGTCGTTAATCCAAATACAGGAGAAGTAATAGTTTCAAGAAATGAACTCATTACTCCTGATAAAGCTAAGAAAATAGTTGATGCGGGTATAGAAAAAGTAAGTATCAGAGCCGTATTCAACTGTAAGAGTAAAGTCGGAGTTTGTGCTAAATGCTACGGTGTAGACTTAACGAGTATGAAGACCGTAAGCGTTGGTGAGGCTGTAGGTACTATTGCCGCTCAGTCTATCGGTGAACCCGGTACTCAGCTTACTATGCGTACATTCCATACAGGTGGGGTCGCATCAGCGGAAGATATCACTCAAGGTCTTCCAAGAATCGAAGAGTTATTTGAAGCCAGAAGACCGAAAGGTCAGGCAATTATATCGGATATCGACGGTGTTATTGAAGTTACCGAAGAGGACGGACACAGCAAAGTTATCGTTATGAACAATGAGAACGGTGAAGTATTTGATTATGATATTCCTTACGGTTCAAGGATAAAAGTAAGACAAGGGGATAAGGTAGAAGCCGGTGATGAAATTACTGAAGGTAGTATTTATCCTGAAGATCTTCTTAGGATAAAAGGTGTTGACGGAGTTCAAAAATATATCTTGACTGAAGTACAAAAAGTATATAGATACCAAGGGGTTCATATATCGGATAAGCACGTTGAAATAATAATAAGACAAATGCTTAGAAAGTATGAAGTGACCGATGCGGGAGAAACAGAACTTCTTCCGGGTACGAGTGTTGATTATTTTGAATTTGAAAATGCAAACCAAAAAGCGAGAGAAGAAGGTAAAGAAGAAGCTACAGGTAACAGAAAGTTACTCGGTATTACAAAAGCTTCGCTTTCTACATCTTCATTCCTTTCAGCCGCGTCATTCCAGGAAACCACAAAGGTCCTTACCGATGCTGCTATTCAAGGTAAAGTCGACCCATTACTTGGACTAAAAGAAAATATCATTTTAGGTAAACTTATTCCTGCGGGTACAGGTATCAAGAAATACGACCTTGAACTTGTAAAGAATAAGGACGATGATGACCTTTTAAAAGAGATTTTAGATGAGCTTAATGAAAGCCAAATAGAAAATTCTTTGGAAGAAGAAGGAATGACCGTTCATGATATCGAAGAAGATGATAAGCTTGATAATGAAGATTTAAATGATTTTGAGCTTAAAAGCGAAAATGAATAGGAAATAAAAATATAAATTAAAATCTACGATTCTTATGAGTCGTAGATTTTAGTACATATATAAATGCTTATGATAGGAGAAAACATATGTCTAAAATTGGATTATTAGGCTGCGGTACAGTCGGAACAGGCGTATATGAAATAATCAATGAAAAAAAGGGAAACTTTTTTGAAGAAAATAATTATAAGATAAAGAAAATTTTAGTTAGAGATGCTTCCAGAAAAAGAGAAGGTATTCCAAGTGAACTGTTGACGGACAGTCCGGATGATATTTTAAATGATGATGAGATATCTCTTATTATTGCCGTAATGGGAAGTTACGAGCAAGAATATCCTGCAATAAAAAAAGCATTGCAGCTTAAAAAGAATGTCGTTACTGCAAACAAAGAAATCATATCTAAGCATATGGAAGAACTTTTGGAGCTTGCTAAAGAAAACGGTGTTACGATTTTGTTTGAAGCTTCCGTAGGCGGCGGTATCCCTATTATAGAATCAATTATAGATACTATTAAAATAAATAAAATAAATAAAGTTCAAGGTATACTAAACGGGACTACAAATTTTATTTTATCCAAAATGACAAAAGAAGAGTTGGACTTTGATGAAGTATTGAAGGTTGCTCAGGATATGGGTTTTGCCGAAGCTGACCCGACAGCCGATGTAGACGGTTTTGATATTTCAAGAAAGCTTACTATACTTTCTTCACTTTGTTACGGTGCTTACATAGATAATGATAATATATATACCAGAACGGTAAGAAATATTACACTGTCGGATATACAAGCTGCCGATGACTTCGGTTATGTATTCAAGTATATGGCTGAAAGTGAACTATATGATGATAATACATTCGGAGCAAGCGTTACTCCCGTACTTATCGGAAAAGACTCCGTCACCAGCAATGTAAATGATGAATATAATGTGGTCAGTATCAACGGCAACATTATAGGTCAGTTATCATTTTTAGGAAGAGGTGCGGGAAAAGAAGCTACCGCAAATGCCGTAGTAGCGGATGTAATAAAAGTTCTGACAAAATCGGTTCATGATTATACACATTTGAAATTTGAAAATAATTATAAAAGCTGCGGGATAGAAAGATACAAAAATAAATTTTATCTGAGAGTTTCTGTAAAAGATGAAGTTGAATTTGCAAAGACAATAGATATAGTCTACAGAAATATAGAAAATATCAATCTTTCGTATGAAGACGGAAAAGTGATACTTCTGACAGATGAAGTGACAGGTGAATTCATGAGTAAATTGTGCGATAGGTTATCGCATGTGACCGAAGATGTATTCTATGCTAGAATAATCGATAATATATTATAGGAAGGTAATGAGGATGAGAAAAGAAGATAGTTTAATCAAGGCGATAACGATTGATGAAGATATTGCTAAAATATCAGTAATGGAAGTTCCGGATAAACCGGGTATTGCTTTTAATTTATTTAGCAGTATCGCAAACGAAGGTATTAAAATCGAAAGTATTACTCAAAATGTAAACAGAAGTCAGGTAAATGATATAACATTTACTGTGCCTACTGATGAATTTGAAAAAGCATTTAAAATCACAAGTGATTTTGCAATCGAAGTAGGAGCTACAAAAGTACTTTACGATAAAGGTGTAGCAAAGCTTTCCGTTATAGGATCCGGAATGGTTGCCAGCACTCAGGTAGCGAGCAGAGTATTTAAAGCACTTTATGAAAAAGGCGTAAACATACAAATGATTTCTACGAGTGAAGTTAAAATTTCTTGTGTAATCGAAAAAGATAAAGCTAAAGAAGCTTTAAAACAAATTTATAAAGAATTCGAAGTAGAATAATACATAACAAAAAAAGACCGTATGGTCTTTTTTTTATAGGATTTTACTGGACTAAATCATAAATATCATATATAATAAGATTAAGTAAGATATGATAACGTTTGTAGAGTTATCGTATAAACCGATATTTTAAGCACAATTTATTAACAGGAGGGAGATTATGAAAAAGTTATTATCGGTAGTGTTAGTTTTATTAATGGGGTTATGTTTTTTGACAGGCTGCGGAGACGAGGAGCCACAAAAGACCAGTTTTAAAGTAGGCGAAACTGCTACATATGAAGGTGTGAATTACACTGTGACTAAGGTTAAAAAATCAAAAGGTGGAGACTTCGATAAACCTAAAAAGGGTCATGAATATGTAATCGTAACTTTAAAAATAGAAAATAAATCCGAAGAGACAGTTGATTTTAATTCATTAGACTGGAGAATGGAAAATTCTAAAGGTAAAGTAGAAAATGAAACTCTTTCTATAGAGGCAACCGATACAGCTTTGGGAAGCGGTGATTTGAAAACGGGCGGAAGCACTAAAGGTACAATCGTATTTGAAGAACCAAAGAAAGACAAAGGATTAAAACTTCATTATTACGGAAATATTTTTACAAGTGATGAATCCGCATTTCACTTTGTGTTGAACTAAAAAAAGACCATTATTGGTCTTTTTTATTTTATTGGAATAGTATTTGGGATTATTTATAGTTATGATATAACTATAATGATAATAAAGATAATGTTTTGATTTATTAAATCATTATTGATATCATATAAAGTAATGTTTATGATAAAAGGCTTATAACGACGTTGTTATAAGCCTTTTTGGGGTGTTTTTATTTTAAGAAAAACATTTATGTTTGTCAAGTGTACGAATATATTTTATATTATTTTGTTACAAATGTCCATACTTTTTAGAATAAAATTCCAAAATAAAATATGAATTCATATTCTTTATTAATAATCTATTTGTTATTTAATATTTTATTATTGTTATATAAAAACATTATTATCGAGGCAATGCATATTATTATATAACCTATAATGCTATAAAAGTCTGGTATTTGTCCGAGTAGCAGAAAAGATAAAATCGTAGCAAATATGATTTGAGAATAATCATAAATTGATATTTCACTTGCAGGTGCATGAGTATAAGCCGCTGTTATAAAAAATTGTCCTCCCGAAGCAGCCAGACCCGTTAAAAGCAGTATGGATATCTGATATAAACTCATGGGTGTGAATTCAAATATCAAGTATGGAAGAGATACCAGACATGAAAACAGTGAAAAAAAGAATACTATAAAGGGACCTTTGACCCCTTTTGTACCAAGCTTTCTAACGTAAGTATACGCTATACCCGCACACATACCTCCCATGATACCTATTAAAGACGGAAATATAGGCATTCCCGTAAACCCGGGCTTAACGACGAATAACGTTCCCAAAAATGCGATGAAAACGCATAGACCTTGAAAGGGTTTGATTTTTTCACTCAAAATAAAATAAGAAAATATTATTACAAAAAAGGGTGATAATTTATTTAACATTGAAGCGTCACTTACGAGCATGTGGTCTATAGCGTAGTAATTACAAAATATTCCTATTGTACCGAATGTAGCACGTAATACTAAATCCGCTCTTGAGCCTTTGGGCATAAAAATCTTTATCCCTTGTTTTTTCATTAATATTAAAGCTATAAAAAACGCTATAAAGTTTCTGAAGAAGCTCTTTTGTATAAATGGCAGGTCTCCCGCCATTCTTACAAATACATTCATAAGTGCAAAGCAGAATGCAGAAAGTACTATAAAAAATACTCCCTTGTTTTTATCTGATATTACTATTTTTTCTTTCATGATGTCCTCTTTCTAAATTTATATTACGACTTATTATATCATCAAAATTTATCTTTACATACATTATATTGTGATGTTATTTTATAAATTATGCTATAATTATTTTAGGTGATGATTATGATTTATGTAACGGGTGATACACATATCCCTATCGACGTCCATAAGCTTGATGACGATGTGTTTATGGAACAGAAAAATTTAACTAAGGATGATTATGTTATCATATGCGGTGACTTCGGAGGCGTTTGGGGGAATGGAAGAGGCGATAATTATTATTTGAATAAACTTGAAAATAAGAACTTTACAACACTTTGGGTGGACGGCAATCACGAGAACTATACTCTTCTTAAAAATTATAAGATAGAAAACTGGCATGGCGGTAAAGTACAGTTTATCAAAGACAGTGTAATTCATCTTATGAGAGGACAAATATTCGATATCGAAGGAAATAAGTTCTTTACTTTCGGCGGAGGTAATTCCATTGATAAGAGTATAAGAGACCCGGGAAGGACTTGGTGGAAAGAAGAAATGCCAAGTAAGAAAGAATATGATGAAGGTCTCAGAAATTTAAAATTAAATGATTTTATGATAGATTATATAATAAGTCATACTGCTCCGTATTTTATAAACAGGGATATATTTAAAAAGGCAATCAAGGATGAGTATAAGCTAAATAAGTATTTGGAAGATGTGGAGGATATGTGTGAATATAAGAAGCATTTCTTTGGGCATTTTCATGAAGATATTGATATTGATGATAAACATAGCTGCTTATATCAAAGGATACTCAGGATTGTATGACTTCTCGGCACTGCGCCTCACTAACATGAGAATTCGCGCCTCGAAGTCAATATTTAAAGTAAATACAAGGTACACATATCAAGGGTGCGGAGTCTGCTTTGCATATAGTGCCCGCCTTTTTTGTATAAAGAAAAAAAGCCCGACGGGTAAGATCGGACTTTTTAAAAAGGGTTTTATTTATCATGAACAGGTTTTTTCAGTATGGCTAAAAGTGCCATTCCGACTAATGAACCTGATGCAAGAGCAGCCAAGTAATATAATGGATTTCCAATGATTGCTGTTACCCATAGTCCTCCGTGAGGTGCTCTTAGGGTACAACCGAATAACATGGAAAGCCCGCCTGCTATACCGGCTCCGATGGCACATGACGGTATTACTCTTAGAGGATCCGCCGCCGCGAATGGTATAGCTCCTTCCGTGATGAATGAAGCTCCCATAATATAATTTGTAAGGGCTGAACCTCTTTCATCTTTTGAAAATCTGTTTTTAAAGAATGTAGCGCAAAGTGCGATTGCAAGTGGAGGAACCATTCCACCTATCATAACTGCCGCCATGATATCAAAGTTACCTGTTGTTAGTGAAGCCGTTCCGAATACATATGCTGCCTTATTGAACGGACCGCCCATATCAATAGACATCATAGCACCCAGAACTATTCCGAGTACGACTTTTGATGATTCTCCCATAGCTTTAAGTCCATTTGTCAACGAAGCGTTAAGGATAGATACCGGAGGGTTTACAAGGAATGTCATTATCGCTCCGATCAATAATACCCCTAGTAACGGATATATCAGAACAGGTTTCATTCCTTCCAAACTGTTTGGAAGTTTGGAGAATAATTTCTTTAAAAATACCATCAAATATCCTGCAATGAAACCCGCAAGTAGTGCTCCTAAAAATCCTGATCCGCCGCTGTTTGCTATCGCTCCGCCTACAAAGCCTGTAACGAGTGCGGGTCTGTCACCTATACTCATTGCAATGTATCCTGCAAGGATAGGTAACATAAATCCGAATGCAGTGTCTCCGATAGTTTTAAGGAATGCCGCAAATGGTGTATTTGAACCGAAGGTTTTTGCACCGAGACTGGCATCGTCGAATAAGAATGCAAGAGCGATCAATATACCTCCGCCGATTACGAATGGAAGCATATGTGAAACTCCGTTCATAAGGTGCTTATAAATCTGTCTTCCTATACTTTCGTTTGCACCGTCGTCTTCTGTTACTTCTCCGTCGCCTTCATAAATAGGTGCTTTTTCATTGATTGCGTCGGTAAGCAGTTCTTCCGCCTTGTTGATACCGTTGGCAACTTTCGTTTGAATGACCTTTTTGCCGTTGAATCTAGCCATTTCCACTTCTCTATCAGCTGCTACGATGATACATTTTGCATGTTCTATTTCATCTTTTGTAAGTTTATTTTTAACTCCCCCCGAACCGTCTGTTTCAACTTTAAATTTAATGCCCATTTCTTTTGCTTTTTTCTCCATAGCTTCCGCAGCCATGTAAGTATGGGCGATACCTGTCGGGCATGCTGTTACCGCAAGGACTTCAAAATATCCGTCATCTTCCTTATTGCTTTCGGCTTTTTCTTCCGTCTTTTCTTCTTTGAATTTTTCTTTTTCTGCTTTATCAATCATAGCCAAAAATTCATCTTTATTTTTTGCATTTATTAAACTTGCTCTGAAGTTTTCATCCATAAGCAGTGTGGATAATCTGCTCAATACCTCCAAATGAACATTGTTTTCTCCGTCGGGAGCGGCTATCATAAAGAATAGGTATGCAGGTTGAGCGTCAAGCGACTGAAAATTCAGCCCATCCCTCAATACCATTGCGCTTAGTCCCGCTTCTTTTACAGCTTTATTTTTGGAATGAGGAATGGCAACGCCTTCTCCGATACCTGTTGTTCCCTGAGCTTCTCTTTCCAAAACTCCTTTTTTGTATTCTTCTTTGTCGGATAATCTTCCGCTTTTATCCATCAAATCTACCAAGAAGTCAATAGCTCCCGATTTGTCTTGTACATCGGGATTTAATGCAATTCCTTCTTTTCTAAGTAAATCACTTATTCTCATTTTAGTCTCCTTAATATTTATAATAATTTCAGTAAAGCGTCTACATCTTTTTTTGTAGCTATACTTTCGCTGAAAGCACTTGCGCTGCCTGAAGCTATGCCCAGTTTTAACGCCTCATAGTAGTCTTTGTTTTTAAGATACCCCGCTAAAAATCCTGCGACCATTGAATCTCCCGCACCTACGGAATTTATTACTTTTCCCTTTGGAGAGGTGCTTTTTAATATTTCTCCTTTTTCAGTTAGGAGTATCGCTCCGTCGCCTGCCATGGAAACCAAAATATTTCTCGCTCCCATATCCTGAAGCTTTTTAGCATAGGTTATTATGTCTTCCTCTGTCTTTAATCTGACATTAAATAATTCTCCCAGTTCATGATGATTTGGTTTTATAAGAAACGGAGAATATTTTAATACATTTAATAACAGCTCGTTGGTTGCGTCCACTGCGATATTTACTTTTTTCTCATTAAGTCTTTTCATTATTTGTTCATAAATGTCGTCATTCACCGAACTTGGAATACTTCCGGCAAGGACTAATATATCTTTATCTGAAAGCTTATCTAATTTACTCATCAGTAAATTCAAATCTTCCTTGGTTATATTAGGTCCCCCCGCATTTATTTCACTTTCTATATCCGCCTTTAATTTGACGTTTATTCTTGTCATCCCTTCTTTAAGCGTTATAAAGTCGGTTTTGATATTTCTTTTTTTTAGTTTCTTTATGAGCTCTTCTCCCGTGAAACCCGCTATATATCCGATAGCCGTGTTATCGACACCTAGCTCGCTTAACATCATTGAAACATTTATACCCTTTCCTCCCGGATTTAAAAATTCTTCCTTGGAGCGGTTTACTTCTCCGCTTTCAAATTTATCCAGAAGCATTACATAATCCAGCGCCGGGTTAAATGTTACGGTGTATATCATATTATTGTGCCTCCAGTATTTTAGTTTTGCCCTTAAGGGAATTATTGACATCAGATGCGGTAATTATTACTGCGTCTTTTAAATTTGCAAAAGTAATCGGAGCTATCTTGTTAAATTTGGATTCATCTCCAAGGATAAAAGCTTCTTTGCATTTTTTTAGTGCAGCTCCTTTTATCAAAGCTTCCTTCTCTTCATATGTCGTATATCCGGCTTTTATATCAATCCCGTTTGTTCCGAAGAAACCTTTGGTAAAATTATATTTTACTAAGCTTTTTACCGCTTCGCTTCCGACTATGGAACCTGTGATTTCCCTTGCTTCTCCCGATGTGATGAATACTTTGTAACCCATTTTGGAGAGTGTGAGAGCGTGATATAATCCATTCGTTACGAAAGTAACATTCTTAGGTGTGATATATTTAAGCATGGCTCCCGTTGAAGTCCCGGCGTCTAAATATACAAAGTCGTTTTCTTCGATAAGGCTTGCCGCCATTTTCCCTATTTTGTCTTTTTCTTCTTTGTTTATATTTTCTCTTGTAATAATATCTTCTTCTTTTTTTATAAAACTGCTGTTTTCGATTTTAGCCGCTCCCCCGTGGACTTTCTTAAGCTTGTTCATGCTGTCGAGAGCTTGTAAGTCTCTTCTTGTCGTTGCATCGGAGGAGTTAAGTGCTTGTGTGATTTCTTTTACTGTAAGAACATTTTTTTCGTTAAGCATTTCTAAAATTTTTTCATATCTTTTTTCGGTCAACATATCATCACTTCCTTTTTTATAGGTGTATAATAACACTAAGTACTTTCATTGTCAATCATTTTTAATCAAAAATAATCAATAACAATCAAATATATTCATAAATCCTTATATATACACTTGATAAGGATAGTATTGGTAAATTAAGTTAAAATTATTCTCATAAATTCTATAGGGTTCCACCCTAAGACCCGCCATTTTTTGCTCGTACAAAAAATGGATAAAAGGACTCCACTCAATCGCCGTGGTGGCTTTTTACGCTTCTCGATTTCCTGCAAAACTCTGCCCACGTTTTGCGGAAGAGAAGCTACCCCGCCCCCATGCTATAAAATACTACTGATTGTGCAATGTAATTTCTTGACGATATGTAGGAAAAAGAGATATAATTTTAATATAAAAATTATAATTAAGGAAGTAAAATGGCAAATAAAATAAAAGGAATTAAATTTAAAAAGAATAACTTAGAAGAAATTAAAGTAGATTTTTTTAACGAAAAAAATAATATAAAATATAGGGGATGTTTAATATATGGAGAAAATGGTGCAGGAAAATCTACAATAGCTCAAGCATTTTATGATTATAAAAACAATAATTTAAACAGCTATGATTATATAAATTTATATGATTTCAATTACAATACTTTGGAAAAAGAAAATCTAGATATTAAAAATATATTTGTTTTTAACGAAAAATTTATAGATAACAATATAAATGTTACTGATGATGGAATAAATAGCATTGTTATATTGGGTGAAAATGTTAATATAGATAAAGAAATGCATAAATTAATAGATGATAACGAAGATTTATCTCATGAATTAGAGGGGTTAAAGAAAAAATTAGAGCGTTTTAATAATAAAGATAATAAAGATTCTCCTAGTCATTATTTTAATAAAATAAAAAATTATTTGCAAGAAGATGATAGTTGGGCTGATATAGATAAAATACTTAAAGGGAATTCTGTAAAATCTAGTGTATCAAAGGATATAATTATAGAAATTTCTACAATTGATACTAATGGGAAAAAGGAAGAGGAAATCACTAAAAATTTTAAAAGTAAATATGAAAGTTTTAATAATACAAAAAATAAAGCTCCAATAGTTAAAGACTATATGAATAATTTACCAGAAATTGATGATCAAATAATTATTAATTTATTGCAAAAAAAAATTATATCTTATAAAAAAAATGAAACTATAAGTAAAATAATAAATTTTATAGAAAAAAATCCAAAAATAAATATTGATAATATAAACAAATATTTTTCTGATGATAAAAATAATATTTGTCCGTTCTGCTTTAGAGCTTTTGATGAAAGTTATAGAAAAGATCTAATTAGTAGTATTAAACAAATTTGCAACGAAGATTATAAAAATCATATAACAGAACTTAAAAATATTAGAGAAGAACTAACAGAACTTAAGTTTAATAATATTAAACTAAATTCATTAAATGAAGATATCTTAATAACAAAAATAGAAAATTTAATACTAAAGATAAATAATAAAATTAATACCTATAGTAATAGTATTGATAATAAAATTAGAAATATCTATATACCATTACAAGTTACCCCCTTAGGAATAACAAAAGATATATCACAATTAAAAGAATATTTAGCTCAGCTAGATGAAAAAATTGATATATTTAATGAAGCAATTTCGAAAAGAGATCAGTTAAAAATAGAGCTTATTGACTTAAATAAGAAAGTTTACTATTTTAAAATTAAAGATGATTATGATCTTTATCTAAACAAACAAGAAATAGAAGAAAGTGAAAGAAATTATATTAAAGATAAAGAAAAAGAGTTTAATAAAAATGATACAAAAATAAAGGAATTAAATGCAAGGAAAAAAAATATAACCATAGCAATTGATAAAATAAATAATGAACTTAAATATATATTTTTTGATAAAAATAGGCTAGAAATTGAAGTTCAAAATAATAAATATTTTTTAAAATGCAGAGGTAAAAATCTAAAACCTCATGATTTATCGACGGGAGAGCGTAATATTATTGCACTATGTTATTTCTTTGCACAAATAATTGAGAATAAAAATTCCTCAGATATTAAAGATGGTGATTTTTTTATAATACTTGATGATCCGATATCCAGTTTTGATTCAGAAAGACAAATAGGAGTTTTTTCATATTTAAAAAAGAAATTGTCAGAAATCATTTTAAAAGACAATAAAAGTAAATTAATTATTTTTTCACATAACTTAGAAGTTATTTCAAGATTTAAAAAAGTATTTGAAGAAATAAACGAACAATCTGATAAAAATTTTTTATTAAAACATCATTTTATAAAAGAACTTAAAAACGGTATATTAAAAAATATTAAATATTATAATAAATACAACCGACTAATTAACGAAGTTTATGATTATGCAACAGAAAATAATCAAAATGATGAAAATATAGGAAACATTATGAGGAAATTATTAGAAGCCTTTGGCACATTTGAATACAAAAAGGGTATATCAGAAATATCGACAAATAAAGATATTTTAAAGTCAATTAATGATAACCAATATAGAGATTATTTTGAAAATTTAATGTATAGGTTAGTTTTAAATGAAGAAAGCCATACTCAAGATTTTATAAAAAATTTGTCTTTTCTTGATTTCAGTTTAAAAATTAAAAGATCAGAAAAAATTCAAACAGCTAAAGATATTTTATGTTTTATGCATATTCTTAATCCATTACATGTAAAATTTCAATTACAACATAAAACAGATGCAATTAAAAATATAAGAAAATGGTGTAAAGAAATAAAAGAACGTATATAAACGTTCTTTTTTATTCTCATACTTTCAAACTTTTGGCTATCAAAACTAAATAATATAAAAATCAATATTGTTAAATCTTTTATTAAATCTTTTATTTTCTTTTCATAATATTTGTAATTTAATAATTACTTTAATCTATTACCTATTTATAGGTAATTTTCATTTTACCTAAATATAGGTAATACCTTTTGATATAATAAAAATATAGTAACAATTAAAAAGCGTCACTATCACAGACATATGTCTCTACAAGGGGGATTTCTTTTGTTAAGATATTAATTTAAAATAATACAAAGCCCAAATATGGACGACATAACAAATGAAAAAATTATAAAATATTTATAAGTAAAAATATTATCCATAGTATAGCTATACATGTGTGTATTTATATTAGCAACGATAAATTGACGTATACAATATAAAGATACTTCGGAGTACACATAGAAGCGTAGATAAAAAACAAAAACTTATGTAAAATTAAGTAAAATAATTTGAATGGTGTAAATAATGCAAATCAATTATAAAAAAGTTGGAGGAAAAATTAAAGAAGCAAGAAAAAAGCAAGGGTATACACAAGAAACATTAGCTGAAATAATAGATTTATCAGCCAGTCATTTGAGTCATGTGGAAAATGGTATTGCAAAAATTTCACTGCCAACGATAGTTGCTATTGCAAAAACACTAAATGTAAGTCTTGACGATCTATTAAGTTTGGAAATAGATAACCAGTCGATATACTTAACTATGAAAGAACTAGATAGGATTTTTAAAAATTGTACAGTAAAAGAGAAGAACTTACTTATACAAAACTTGAATGTTTTAAAAAACTATGATTTAAAAGAGTACATAAAGTCAATGCAGGAAATATAAGTGTTAATTTCCCTTTTAAAAATATAAACCCCTCCCTACGATATCATATCTTTCTCTTATACAAGGGAGGGGAAAAGAACAGCGGTACTTAAACTTATAAGCATTTAATAAAAATTCACCCTTTCTCCGATATAATATAATACTCTCGTTGTTATCGGGCAGGGGTAGCGGTCGTTTGGAGAAAGTGCGGGTAGCACTTTCCCAAAATCCGACCGCGTAAAGAGCCACCACGGCGATTGAGTGGAAGCATTTTATCGGATATTTTTTGCTTAGGAAAAATATTCGCGGGGTGAAAGGGGCAGAGCCCCTTAATCTTTCTTATTGATTTCGGGTAGAACGACCACAAGCATAGTGATAAAGCAGGCTAATCCTCCGATGAAGTTTGAGATGGGTTCTGCGAGGAATACTCCATTTACTCCAAGAGAGAAAAACTTCGGAAGGAGGATAGTTAGGGGAGTCACTATTATCACTTTTCTGAAAATGGAAAAGAATACTGCGTATCCCGATTTACCGAGAGACACGAATACTCTCTGCCCGGCAAACTGAAGCGCCATCATAAAGAAGCCGAAGAAATAAATTTCTATTGCGGGTATGCTCTTTGCTATCAGTTTTGGGTCGTGGTTGAATATTTTAATGAATACATCTGGGAAGGCTATAATGGTTATCCATGCGAGGAAAGTGTAGGCTATACAAATCACCGACATGAATTTTATTGCTCTTTTCAGCTTGTCGAAGTTCTTTGCTCCGTAGTTGTAGCTCATTACAGGGGTCGCTCCGTCTGTGATACCGCTGACGGGCATGGTGAATATTTCCCTTATGGAATTTAAAATAGTCATTACGCCGACGTATAGATCCCCTCCGTAGATTTGGAGAGTGGCGTTGCATATTATTTGTACTATACTGTTGGTTACGGACATGATAAATCCCGACATACCAAGGTCGATTATCCTCTTTACTCTGCTAAACTTAAGTACCATGCTTTCTTTTGTAAGCTTTAAAATGGCTTTTTTCCCCGTCAGGAATTTCAGTACCCATAAACTTGAAAGTAATTGGGATATGATAGTCGCTATTGCGGCACCTTTTACTCCCATGCCGAAATAGAATATGAATATAGGGTCCAGGATAAGATTGGTAAATGCTCCGAGCATTACGGTGAGCATTCCCTTCTTTGCAAAGCCCTGTGCATTTATGAAGCTGTTCATTCCCAGGCTGGTCATTACGAATATATTTCCAAGTAAATATATGGTTATGTAATCTCTTGCAAAAGGATATGTAGCGTCGCTTGCTCCGAAGAGGTATAGTATAGGTTTTTGAAATAAAAGCCCTATTACCGTAAGAGATACTCCGAAGATTATCATCATAAGGAAAGAATTCCCCATTATTTTTTGAGCTTCTTCATCGTTTTCTCTGCCTCTTTCCATGGAAAATAGAGGGGCTCCTCCGAAGGAAAACAGGTTTGCAAAGGCGGTCACTATCATGATTATGGGAAAACATAATCCAAGACCCGTTAAGGCAAGGGTACCCGTAGTCGGTATCCTTCCTATGTAAATCCTGTCTATCATGTTATAAAGGAGGTTTATAAGCTGTGCAACCGTCATGGGTACCGCAAGTTTTAATATATTTTTTGCGGGGCTTCCTATGCTGAAATCTGCGTTATTATTCATACTTCCTCCTTATATTTTTTATATATTATTATATGCTTCATCTTCCTATATAGTCAATAGGTGTAGATAGGTTTGAGACGATATGATTTATATAAAAGCATCGTTTCTGATTTAAGTGGTTTTAATATTAATATGTAAATGATAAAAATCAAGTGTAGAACCGTGTATAATTTTATGATATAATGATTACTCACGTAGAAATGAAGGAGACACATTATGGGAATGAATGAAAAAAATAAATCACTATGTGCCGATTTTTTCCTTTTGGTAATGGCTTTTATATGGGGAAGCGGTTTTATAGTGACAAAGAACGGTTTAGATGCACTAAGCGGTACTCAGCTTATATTCACAAGGTTTGTAATTGCCGCTGTAACACTGTTTATCATTAATATAAAAAAATTAAATCTTATTACGAAGAAGACTATCATAAAAAGTGCTATAATTGGCTTTGTTTTATTTTTGGGTTTTGCTTTTCAAACATACGGACTTGCAGAGACTTCCGCGGGAAAGAGTGCCTTTTTGACTGCGGTGTATGTTGCGATAGTACCTTTCATAGCGATGTTTGTGGGTAGACAAAAGCCGGAAAAGCATAATTTTATTGCGGCTCTTCTCATGATAATAGGGATATTTTTACTTACAATGAACCCAAGGGAAGGTCTTAATATAAATTACTACGACGGTATCACCCTTATAGGGGCAGTATTCTGGGCGTTTCATGTGTTCTTTGTCGGCATTTTTTCCAAAGACGAAGACCCTATTATCCTATGCATGATGCAAATGGCATTTGCGGGACTATTTGCTTTTATATTTCTTATATTTAACGGAGAATTATTTACTTTTAATATAACGGGAAGTACGGTTCCTATGTTGCTGTATCTCGGTGTAATCGCTTCGGCTATAGCTTTTTTAATTCAAAATGTTGCTCAAAAGTATACTACTCCCACTCATGCGGGAATACTTATGAGTATGGAAAGTGTATTTGGGACTATCCTAGGTATTATTTTCCTAAACGAAATTTTTACTATACAAATGCTGTTCGGTGCTGTTATAATATTCACAGCCTTGATATTGGCTGAAACGAAATTTGCTTTTTTAAAAAAAAGAAAAAATTAAAATAGAAACCGATGACATTTAGTCAAAAGGAGAAATATGGATATAAAAGAAATCGAAAAAATCATAGGAAGCGAAAATGTTTTATTAAATGAACCTATGAAGAAACATTCCAACTTCAGAAGCGGCGGAGATGCGAAGATTTATTTGACGCCAAAAACTTCAGATGAATTTGTTAAAGTAATTGAATATTTAAAAGAAAATAATGAAGAGTTTATCGTTCTCGGAAGAGGGACCAATATACTTGTAAAAGACGGGGGAATAAAAAACACCGTCGTAAGTACATTCAAAATGACCGGACTTGATATAGACGGAGAAGTCATAACCGCCAATGCGGGGACTCCTTTAGCACTGATAGCAAATAAAGCGCTGGCTTCATCTCTTGCGGGATTTGAATTTGCGGGGGGCATACCCGGCAGTCTCGGAGGAGGTGTATTCATGAATGCGGGAGCTCACGGCGGTGAGATGAAAGACGTGCTCCTTGACGTTACGGTATTCGATAAAAATGAAAATAACGTTAAAGTCCTTACTCCAAGCGATTTGGATCTAAGCTACAGACACAGCAATATCGAAGAAAAAGGATATATCGTCCTATCTGCAAGGATAAAGCTTAGAGAAGGAAATAAAGAAGAAATAAAAGCTAATATGGATGAATTCAAGGATTACAGGACCGGGACCCAGCCGAGCGAGGCTTCAGCGGGAAGTACCTTTAAAAGACCCGAGGGATATATCGCCGCTAAGCTTATAGACGAAGCGGGGCTTAAGGGTTATCATGTGGGAGATGCGGGAGTCAGCGAAAAGCATGCCGGCTTTGTAATAAATAAAAGTAATGCATCTTCAAAAGAAATCTTAGATGTTATTGATTATGTAAAAAAAGAAGTATACAATAAATATAAAGTAAAACTGGAAGAAGAAGTCAGAATTATTGGAGAAGATGATTAGGAGGTAGGAGCATGAATTATGCCGATTTTAAAATTATAAAGGATAAACTGGAGAAGAGAGCGAAGATACTCTCTATGGTACCGATTTTTATATTCCTTGCAATGATATTTCAAATCGTTTTACTTATCGTACAGGCTGAAACGAGTGCGACATGGTTCAACTTTGTGTTGGTGGATCAGTTCTTTACAAATGCGCATTTATTTTATGCCGCTGAGAACATAGTGTTATCTGTACTCTTTTACGGGGCTGTGGGTGTAAGTGTGATTATAATCGGCACATGTGCGTTTTTCTGCTATAGGAATATAAAGTTTTCTTACGGAGTACTGACATTTTTCTATTTCATAGATTTTGTGGTAGCGGTGCTTTCCATAGATTATATTCAAATGGGAGTTCACTTTGTATTCCTATGCCTGATGTTCTATGCCTTAAGGACCCTTACTCATCTAAACAGTATCCCAAAGGAAGTATGGGGTTACGGAGAATAAAAAAGAGCTTATATAAGCTCTTTTTTATTTGTATTTTACAGCCGTTCCGTAAGCGAATACTTCCGCTGCACCCTGCATTATCGCCGCTGAAGCGTATCTAACGGCTACTATGGCATCTGCTCCCATTTCTTCAGCTTCCGAAACCATTCTCTTTGTTGCCATTGCTCTGGATTCGTTCATCATTTCGTTGTAAGATTTAAGTTCACCGCCGACTAAATTTTTAAATCCCTGTGAAATGTCCTTGCCGAAGTTCTTTGTTTGTATGCATGAACCCTTTACAAGTCCCAGCATTTCAAATTCTTTCCCTTCGATTTTTTCAGTAGTTACCAAGATCATCTTCTTCACCCTCCTCTATTTCTTCTAATCTTTCTATTACCGTATGTATCATAACACCTATAAGAGCTAAAAGCATAAGCCCCAGTACTATTTTTATAATAACAGGGAAATCTATAAGCATTACCGCTGATATATATATTATGAGTATCAGGCTTATAAATATACCCACTAAAATAGGTGCTACTTTCTTTTTGTTTTTATCGTTCATGATTTATATTTCCTCTGTAAAGTATTCAATTATTTTATCTAAATCGGTTTCTTTGATACCGCAGTCCATTAGGTAATTCCTGTACGAACCGTAAGTATTGATGACATAGTCATACACACATTCCATATATCTTGCCTTTGATAAAAAGACCTTTGATTTTCCCGTTTCATAGGCTTTCATAAAGTCGTCGTTTTCTCTCATATATGTATGGGATACTTCATAGTTAGCTTTTATATCGCCTCTGGAAACTTCGCATAAACCAAGGAGTATGGATGCGATAAGCCCCGTCCTGTCTTTGCCTGCCGTACAGTGGAACAAAAATCCTCCGTGAAGATTATTCGCTATGTATTCTATGATGCCTTTTATTATTTCTTTATGCTCTATACGCTTGATATATCCTTCGGGCATATTGAAATTTTTATCTTCTTTGGTGATATCGGCTACCATATCTACTATGCTTAAAGGGATGTTATAGTAATTTATCCCCTCTACATCTTTCAGTTTGTTTGGCTGAATAGCCGCTTCTTCCTGACTTCTAAGGTCGAGTACGTCTTTTACTCCGTAGCTTAGCAGTATATCTATGTCTTTATTTGTAATATATGTAAGTCCCGCGGACCTTATGAATTTATGATATCTTGTTACTCTCGGAGTATCCGTATGGCAGCAGTACCCGCCGAGGTCCCTTACGTTGTTGGTTCCTTCCAAAGGAAGTTCACCGGAAAAATTTATTTTGCTCAAGTCCATTTTTTATTCCTCTCTTATAGTTGTTATTTTACCACAAAAGAACTCTTCTTCCCAATAAATTTGAATAAGTTTATATTTGGTTGAAATAAAAAGGATAAAGGAGTAAAATCAAATAAAAAAGGGTAGGTAAAAAATATGAGTGATATCGTTTTTAAAAGTGAAGAAATAAACGTCAGGGAACATAAACATGTAAGCAAGAATACCGGGAATGTAATGTACGAGCAGTATCTTTTAAATGATGAAGATACAAAGATGATGATAAAGCAAATCCTTTATCCGAAAGGAACCATCACTCCTTGGCATACACATGACTGTGCCCATGGTATGTATGTGCTTGAAGGGGTACTTCATACTAATCTGGGAGATTTTGACAAGGGCAGTTTCGTATGGTTCAAGGAGGGGTCAAAAGCTTTCCACGGAGGAAAAGATGAAGATGTAGAGGTGCTGTTTATAACTAATAAAGAATTTAATATATATTATCTGTAAAAACAAAAAAGGAGTATTTATTTACTCCTTTTTATTTTGTTTATATATACCCTCCTCACTATTTTCTATTTATACTTTTTTGATAGGACTGAGTTTTTATTGTTAAATAGAATATGAATGGGCATATTTATTCCTTTATTTGTTTTAAGCTTATAGGATGTAATTAAAATCGAGAATATCTTTTTATCCTATGTTTATCATTTGTTTTTTCTTAGGTCCACGACTTTCATTCCCGTATCGAATACTCTTTTTAAGAATGTATCGTAGCCTATATCGTCCCTTTCAAGCTTTAAAGTCGGAGTATTATCTATAAACAGCATGAATGCACTGTCTATAATTTTGCATGAAGTAAAATCCGAGAAGTAATATACATTTCCCTTCGTATCCGTTATTTTTTCTCCTTCCACGGTTATCTTCCTGTAGATACAGTATTGTATCCTGTAAAGGCTCATTACGACTACGAGGGCTGTTACGATGTAGAAAAATATATTTTTTTCAAATATTATTCCTGACTGATATAATGCAAAGATTATCACCCATGCAAAGAGTATAACGGAGTGGAAGACTACCTTTGACTTTGGCTTTTTGACTGTGAAATTATGCTCATCCAAATTCTCCGTTTCCTTTTTTACGGAGTTTTGCATGTATCTGCTCCACATGGAAAAGCATATCATGCCCAGGAATATACCTATCAGCGTTGCTATTAAACTCATTTATTTCTCCTTTACCAGTTTGACCTCTATCCTTACGGGGTTATGGTCGGAATAATCAAATTTTGTATCTATGGTTTTTACTTTTTTACGCTTTACATTTGGAGATAATATAAATCCGTCTATCACATAAAGCTGTGTATTTTTGCTGTTCTCATTGTATTCTTCGTTTAACAGTCTTGAAGTTGGAGTATCGTCATCCACTGCGAATGTCCATTCTTTCGAGAATGCATCGAAGTTCAGTGTACCGGGAGTGAAGTACTCATCATTTATTATGGGATATTTTTTGTTATTTACATTTGGGAAGTTTTGATTGAAATCCCCTCCGGCTATGCAGTAATTTCCTTTTTCGTATTCTTTATTCAAGAAATCCGTTAAGACTTTTGTTTGTTTTTTCTTGCCTTCTCCGTCATCGTAAGCTTCCAGGTGAAGATTTACCAGCACCAGTTCTTTATCGCTGTTTTTTATTTTCACTCTTTCCACGAGTAAACACCTTTTCATTTGACATACTCTTATAGGGTATTTAAAAGCTACGGGAAGAGAGTATCTTTTTGCGTCCAGGATTTTATATGGGTTAATGGTTACTATCCCTGCTTCGACGCCTCCAATCATATCGGGGAAGGGGTAGGGAATATATTTACATGAGAAGTTCTTTGCAAAATAACCGGAACCTTCCAAATTGTCGCTTAGATATTTGACTTGATCTATCCCGTAACCCCTCTTTGACTTTTCATCCGCTTCCTGAATGAATATTATATCGCTTTTGTTTGATTTTATATTTTGTTCTATGCCTTTCAAATTTCTTATTACTTTATCTTTGGACTCTATCCTCGTCCTTTTGCCTCCGTCCATAAAGAAATCGCTGTCGGCACTGTCGTTGCAGTATCCCAGGTTATAAGTAAGTACGCTTAAATCTTCATTCAAATCTATTTCTTTGGTGCTGTCCGGCTCTTTGATTTTCTCTGCCTGTTCGATATCTTCGGGCTTATATTCCGTCAATGTCAGATAAAGTACGCCTATTATAAGAATGACGGCTATTATTAAAATTATATATAAGAATATTTTTAAAGTTTTCATATATTTCCCGTCCTTTGTATAAATTTGGTTTATTATTAAATATTATATCATAAAGTATAAAAGTAAAAAAATAAAAGAAGGTTTTCTTCTTTTATTTTAACTTTGGATATATCATATAAAACTAACTGTTATATTTAAGTTTTTTGATTTTGTTTACGTAGCTTGCTTTTGTCTCCATTACCGCACACCATTTATCCGCCATACAGACTATAAAAGCTTCTTTGCTTTTTGGGATTTTCCTTAGTGTCAAAGGCCACATATGAGATGAGATTATGTTGGCTTCTTTTTCATCTAAGTCAAAGTGTTCCAAGGCGTTGTTAAGAGCTCTTTTGGGATGTCTGAAACCGTGAAATCCCTCTCTTGTGTCCCTGTCCAAATGCCAGTCGTAAAGATAAAAATCATGGAGCATTGCTCCTTTTAACATCGACTCTTCATTTACTTTTATTTTCATTCTTTTGGATAGACTGTAGCTTAAAAGTGCCACATTTAAACAGTGGCTGAATGTATCCGTCCCGCCGTGCTGAGTAAAATCCTGCATTTTCCTTACTTCTTCGTGAGATAATATATGTTCCAATTTTTTATAAAAATCATTTTTTTCTTCTCTTGTCATCCTATTTTCCACCCTGTATAAGTTTCTCATTTAGTATGCATTAAATATACTACATATATATTATGAACTTATTAAGAAAAAATTATAACTTACTTAAATTTTTAATATTTTGTTTAGTATTTGTTCCAATATATTTAATTATAGACCTTTCACGACAATTTTTCAAAAATGAAATATATAGTTTGATTTTAAATAGTTCACATTTTATTTTAAAAAGCTCTTGACAGGAAAGATAATTTTATATATAATAATAAAGCTTAATAATTATGCGGATGTGGCGGAATTGGCAGACGCGCTAGACTTAGGATCTAGTACTTCGGTGTGGGGGTTCGACTCCCTTCATCCGCACCAGTTTGGAAATCAACGACTGTTTATGACAGTCGTTTTTTTGTTACTATAATTGTTTTTATTCTATATATTATTTAAGTATCTATAATAAATTTTAATACATAATAACATATAAAAATTATAATTTAGTTAATAAATAATATATAAATAGCATATTATAAGATTTTTAAAGTCTTTTTAAATAATCAGTTTTAGAAATATTAAATACAAAAAATCGCTTTTAATTAAAAGGCAGAACAAAACAGACCATATAGTTGATAAGTTCTGACAGTACTGCGATTTTTACTTTTCAAAGGCTATCCTGCTTTTTCGTGATATATATAACAGAACGATTTACAATACTCAAGCATAATATAATATAGGTACACATGTATCTAAGTATTTGTAGGTGAAATACATCTACATTATTTTTATGAGAAAGTATAGAATTAATATGAATAAATATAATGATTGCAGCGATTGCGAAAATTACGCTAATCGCGGTAATTGTACGTACTGCGGCGGTTGTGGCTGCAGTTACTGCTGTCAAGGACCGACCGGTCCTCAGGGATCGCAGGGTGAGCCCGGTCCGCAAGGACCTACTGGTCCTGCAGAGGATGCAAATTCTGCTTTTTGCGGCTGTAAGGAGCAAATGAGAAATATAATCCAACAAATAATAACTTTATATCCAAATAATGATCTGTTAGTGACTTTGGAGAGTGGTGATGCAGTTGTTGGCCGTCCTGGATCTTTAATAGCGGGACCAAACGGACGCACAGGAGTATTTGAAGTAACAAATCCTCAGAGTATCAGTCAATATTTATCAATTTGCAGCATTGATACCGTTCAAATCAACAATGCGGTGTATAATGATGCAATTGCATTTTTATCTAATACGGTTCCTAAACCGGCAGACTGCTTAGCTGATTGTGATGAAACAATTCGTTCTCTTATGCCTGTGGGAACATCAGATGTTAGTATAATCACTAACACTCAAACACCATCCACCGGAACGGTCATAAAAAATGAATATGGTATGATAGTACTTGCTAATGAAGTTAATAATAATATAACTTTTATATCGACCTGCAGTATAGATCTATTTTTTATTTAAAGTATTAATAGAGTGGATACTTTGGTTCATCCATAAAATTCTAAAAATCCGGCATCATGCCGGTTTTTTTGTATTTAAATCGGGATTAAAGGAGGGAGTCGGCTTTTGCTAAGAAAATAAAAGCTGTATAAAAATGTGTTTCTTTTTGTAAATTTATATATATCTTATCCCCATTTGACAACAACGTAATTTTATATTATAATGCAAGTATATACTTGCATAAATGAAGTCATAAAATATAGGTGAGGAAATGGATAAGACCGGTTTAAAGATAATAAATGCTACGATGAATTTAATAATGGAAAAGGGATATCCTCTTACGACCACCAAGGAAATAGCAAACAAAGCGGGAGTAAACGAGTCTACCGTTTTCAGGAAATTCGGGAGTAAGAAAGATATAGTCTTAAATGCAATGGAACTTAGAGAGTGGAACCCCGATTTGGCGGCAGATGATTTTAAAGTATATTCATTGGATTTAAAAAAAGATTTATTAAAGTTTTCTCATACTTATTTAAATAAGGTAACACCCAAGTTCGTTAAAGTGTCTTTGGGGCTGAGGTGTCCCGAACTTTATGAGTATACAAAAGACGGGATAATGCAGGTACCTATGGTTTTTAAAAAAGGTCTTACTGACTATTTCTGTGAAATGTATAAAAGAGGAAAAATAAATAGCAGTGATCATGAAAGCTTGGCTATGATGTTTTTATCCTTAAACTTCGGATTTGTGTTTTTCAAGGCTTCTTTCGATGATATGCTCACATCTCTTTTAAAAGAAACTTACATTGAAAACAGCGTAGATATATTCGTAAACGGAATAAAAAAATAAATATGGTATTTAGGTACCATATATTTTTTAAATATTATGCAAGTGAGTACATGCACTTAAAAAATGTAAAAAGGAGGAAAATATAATGAGTTATTATTTTATGGCAAATATTTATCTTAAGGATAAGTCCAAGCCGAAGGAGTACGGCGATTATATCGATTTGGTCAAACCTATTGTGGAGAAATACGGAGGAGAGTATCTGGTCAGGACAGATGAAATAACGTATTTGAGTGATGATTATACTCCCGACAGGATAATCATCATAAGATTTAAGGATAGCCGCAGGCTAAATGAATTCTTCGGTTCAAAAGAATATAAAGAAATAGAATATAAAAGAAAGGACTTTGTTATAAGCAAAGCGGTAACTATGGTGGGGTGTGATGAAAATTTGTGACAATGTACATCAAGTAAGGATAGATTTTAACGTAACTGAAGATATAAAAAGATACGTTTATATTTATATTATAGAGGGAAAACATTTATATCTTATAGACAGCGGTGTCAGCGGAAGCGAAAGGATAATAGAAGATTATTTACATGACATGAATAAAAATATTCGTAATATCAAAGGAGTGTTTTTGACTCATTCTCATCCCGACCATATAGGAAGTGCAGGAAAGATTAAAACAATATCAAAGTCAAATATATATGCTCCTTATGATGAGAAGGATTGGATAGAAGATATCCATAAGCAGTTTAAGGAAAGACCCATACCAAACTTTTATGGTTTATTGAATGAGTCGGTAAAAATCGATGAGTACTTGAAAAAGGATGATATCATTACTTTACAAGAGGATATTCATTTAAGGGTCATCGATACTTCAGGACACTCCAAAGGTTCGCTGTCTTATTTATGGATGGAAAGAAATATACTTTTTACCGGAGACGCTGTTCCCGCTACGGGGGATATATCGATATTTGTAGACTTTAAAAAAAGCATGGATACACTTGAAAGACTTAAAAGTATCGATGATATAAACTTCTGTCTGCCTGCATGGGACAGAGCTTATAAGAAAAATGAATATAAAAACGTTATAAATAGCTCAATAAGACTGCTGAACAAAATAAATAATGAAGTGCGATGTTTAAAAGGAAAAACAAATGATAAAGATGAAATATTTGAAAATGTATGTGATAATTTAAATATGAGCTCATTTAAAAATAACCCTTTATTTAAGAAATCGGTGTTATCATGTATGAATGAAGAGTAAACAAAAAGGAGTATAAAATACTCCTTTTTGTTTATTTTCTGATTATAAGTTTTTCTCCCGGATGAATAAGCTCCAAGTGATTTAGTTTGATAAGTTCTCTCGTTGTAGTGTCAAATTTTTTTGCTATATCTCTGAGTGTTTCGCCTTCTTTTACCGTGTAGCTCAAATATCCCTCTTTAGTGCATTTTGCGTCTTCTTTTTCTTTATCAGTTATCAAAAGTTCATCTTTAAACCTATCCATATCCGTGTGTCCGTGAATACCGCGTACGCTTCCTCTGCTTGAATACTGAAATCCCGACCAGTCTTTCCAGTGTCCGATAGAATAAGGTCTTTCGACTCCGTAGTCTGCGACCCAAAGAGGATATTTCGTCAAATCTTCTTCCCATACGCTTTCGCAGTCATATGCATTTGAGTAGAATGCGGGTTTGATTTTCATAAGTTTTTCCAAAGTATCCATATACACTCTTGCTATATCGTTTGCTTCTTTTTTGCTTAGTCCGGTCAGCTGTTCAAAGTCCATAGCGGGTCTTAGATCCTGTCTTTTATCTCTTATAAGAGAATAAAAGAAATGTGCCTGGTCTTTTGCTTCTTTCGTATCTCTCGCCGTTACATAATGATAAAAGCCCAGCTTCATGCCTTCTCTTCTTGCATCACGGTAGTTCCTGTCGAATTTGGAGTCTACCAGCGTGGTGCCTTCTCCTGCTCTTATATATACATAGTCTATACCATCGTCTTTTACTTCCCTGAAGTTGATATCTCCCTGCCACACGCTCACATCTATACCTTTGTGTTCGCTGGCAGCCGAGACTACCGAGGCGGCAGAAATGCACATTATAAATGAAAAGCACACTGCTAAAATTTTTATTAATTTTTCTTTCATTACATTTCCTCCCATTACTAGGATACGTAAAAAGAGAAAATCGGTGACAATACGCTTTATAAATTGATTTCCCGGGAAATAAAAAAGGCAGATAACTGCCTAATTATTTACTGTTTTTTTATTGAAGTATTTAAATGTATATATGAATGATATAATCCCTATTATGAGCATTAAAGCCGGTATACCTGCCAAATCGGATAACAGCGGTATGGAGAACAAATGGTTAGATATATTGAAGCTTATGTGGAATATTGAAGATACGAGCAAGCTGTTTGATTTTTCATAAATATATCCCAGTATCAATCCCGCAACGACGGCATAAGTGCTTTGAATGATGTTCATATGCATCATGCCGAATAATAAAGCCTGAACTAATATCGCAGCTGAGGGTTTAATATACTTTTTTAAATTGTTGTAAGTTACCCCTCTTATCATAAGTTCTTCGCTTATTGGGGCAATTATACCCACCGCGATGATGTTTAATATAATTCCTCCCGATGAGAGGGAACTTATTATTGTGTCATAGCTGTCGGAGTATTTAGTTAAGTCAAACATATCTATTATCCCCGAAGAGAGCATAAAGAAACTTATCCCCATTACTGTCAGTGATACTACATAAGGGATTTTACTTTCTTTACGGTTCAAGCCTATATTTAGTTTATTATTCCTCTTTAGCATGAAGGTAAAGAATAATATATTTATAACAGATGTTATGAGTAATATCAAAACTATATTTTCGCTTGTGAATTCGATCAGACTCTGCGTCGTTATCGAATTTTCCCTGCCTTTATTTGTCATATCAAATAAAAAGTATAACTGAAATAAAAAGCCGACCGCAAATTGATTTACTGCCCAAAATATCAGCGGATATATGCACAGCCATATTTTTTTTATTATATTATCCTGCTTCATTAAATCTCCTAAACGGTCTTATGGTATAATTTATAATTTCCTTTGTCGTCTATGGTCATTATCCCGTAGCTTATTTTGCCGAAGCTTCTCATACTGCTGAGACTCCCGGGGTTAAAAAGATGAATATCGCTGATTTTTTTATTTAAAGCTTCATGGGTGTGTCCGAACAAGACTATATCCGCTCCGATTTCATCGGCTTTATAGAAAATATTTGTCAAAGAATTTTTTACTCCGTAGTAATGTCCGTGTGTCATGAATATTTTTCTTCCGTGAACAGTAAAAACCGCTTCTTCTTTTTCTTTCATGAAATCGCAGTTTCCTCTTACTCTTATTACATTCACCTTTTCATGATCTATATCCACCTCGTCCAAGTCAAAGTGATGGTCTCCCAAGTGCAGAAGGTATGAGTAATTCTTTTCTCTTTTGATTATTTTTTCCAGCGTTTTTATGTCTCCGTGTGTATCGCTTATTATAAGTATTTTATCCATTTTAGGCTCCGCGGTCACTTTAATTTTTTGTCCAAGATTTCTTTAGCTTTGGTAAAAGCTTTTCTTCTGTGGCTTACCCTGTTTTTTTCATCAAATGTAAGTTCGGCGTAAGTCTTATTCAGTTCCCTGATATAGAAAAGAGGGTCATATCCAAAACCTCCGTTTCCTATTTCCTTGGTTCCTATGATGCCTTCCACTTCACCTCTTACAGTCTCTGTCGTGCCGTCTTCATAGCATATACCTACCGTGCATACGAACTTTGCTTTCCTGTCCTCTTCTTTTACTCCCTTTAGTTTACTTAAGAGTTTTTCGTTGTTTTTTTTGTCGCTTTTTTCTTCTCCCGCATATCTTGCGGAGTATATACCCGGCTCACCGTTCAAACACTTTACCATCAAACCCGAATCGTCCCCGAGTACAAGTTTGCCTGTCTTTTCATGTATCCCTTTTGCTTTGATAAGTGCATTTTCTTCAAATGTAGTCCCGTCTTCTACTATATCGTCAAAAAAGCCGGCTTCCGCCATGCTTATTACTTTATAATCCTTTAAAATACTTTTTATTTCTTCTAATTTATGTTTGTTTGCTGACGCTATTATTACTTCTTTCATTGTTACCTCTAATTATTAAATCCAAGTACTTCTCTTTGAATTTCGATAAGTTCCTTAATACCTTTTTTTGCTAATACAAGAAGCTCTCCCAGCTCCTCTTCCTTAACCGGTCTCTTTTCTCCCGTCATCCCAAGCTCTATAAATTCTCCGTATTCGTTCATTACTACATTCATATCCACTATCGCATTTGAGTCTTCTATGTAGCATAAGTCTAACAGCGGTTCATTTTCGACTATGCCCACACTTATCGCCGCTAAGAACGATGTTAGCGGTAGTCTTTCTATTTCTCCTTTTTCCACCATTTTTGAAAGAGCATCGTAAAGTGCAACGAATGCCCCCGTGATACTTGCTACTCTCGTGCCTCCGTCGGCTTGTATGACGTCGCAGTCTATCATTATCGTCTTTTCACCTAAGATAGATAAGTCTACCACGCTTCTCAGACTTCTTCCTATGAGCCTTTGTATTTCCGAACTTCTTCCGTCCAGCTTTAATCTGTTGATGTCTCTTTGTTTCCTAGTTTGAGTGGAAGATGGAAGCATGGAGTATTCACATGTTATCCACCCGGTACCTTCTCCTCTTAAAAAGGGAGGAACCCTGTTTTCTATAAATGCCGAACATATTACTTTAGTATTTCCTGATTCTATTAAAACGCATCCGTCGGGATACATGGTATAATTTCTCGTTATCTTTACTTCTCTTTTTTCATCAAACTTTCTGTTATCTGACCTTACCATATGATTTTGCTCCTTCTATTTTCTTTCTTGATTTGAATAATCTTTAATAAGTACAGTTTCCATTATACCATTATTTTCTTCGTTTTGGTCTATTATGAAGCGAACTTTTTCAATAGAATCGGAATTTTCTTTTACCGTCAGCGAAACGCTGTTCTTATACATGTTTAGCATCGCCTTGTCCATTTTTTCGAATTCCTTGCTTAAATGTATATAAACGCTGTCTCCCTTGATTAGTATCTCCTTTAGCTTTGCATTATCGGCGAATATCATGCTTGAAAATTTAGTATCACTGCAAAGGTTAAAATGAATGCTTAGTACTTCTTTCAAGCTAATATTGCTTTTTCTGTTATATACGCTGTAAGGTATATAATTGTAAACACTGTCGCATTTTTTAGCCAGGTACATGGTTTGCTTTGATTTTGCGAGTTTGGAATATTTGATTTTATTTATATTTTCTCTGTAATAAAGCTTGTTCATTTCCGTCCCGAAGGGAAGCTTATCCGAGTTAGACAGATCGAACATCACGCCGTCCACGTTTTTATATTCGGTAAGTGCGTATATGATAGAAGTAACAAATGCACTCTCATCGCTTTTATCCACGAATTGAGCGGATTTATCATTGAGGCTTACTTTAGCAGTCGTCCCGTCTACTTGAACGCTCTTGATACTCCCTGCAACCACTGCGGGAAGAAGTCCGTTTTTTGCCGCGATTTTGCTGTTTTCTTCGTTATCCACCATTAGATTGAGGACATTGTCAAAAGTAGCCTCTTCTTTGTTTACTTTTCTGGTTATCGGAACGACGTATCCCTCCGCATTCTTGAAGTAGATAGTCATATCCATCTGTTCCGTCTTCGTTTCTTTTTTTATGTAATTACTTACTGTCTGCTGTACTTTTGCAGTCAGCTGGGGTTCTTTTATCGTTATGTAACTCAGTGCAATTATTCCGACTAATAATAATAATTTTATTAATTTTTTCATATCTCATCCTCTTTAAATAGTTATGTCATTTAAATTTTATGAACAAGCCTTCTTAAATATTCATAGCTTGTTTATTATCCTAAAAAGATTATAGAAATTTGATTGGGAGTATTATGGGAAATTTTATCAATAAATGAAAATTATTTATTGATAAGATTTTGATATTTAATTTAGCAGTTTATTTTTAATGTAACGATAACTTTTATATTCAAACATCATTTAATAATTCATTTGATAACATATTTTATATTGTCCTCCAATATTTAGAAGGATAGAGAAAGTATTTTATAAAATAAAAAGTGAGTTTAGATTGGTTAATATCAAACATAAAATAGTGTCAACCTATAACTATAAAAGAGTTGACACTAGAAAGCGAAAATTGATATAATCTCACATAAATCATTAGGGAGGATATAAATGAAAAATATCAATACAAAAGATTTGGTGATGTGTTCACTGTTTACCGCTTTGGTAGCTGTCGGAGCTTTTATAAAAATACCCGTGCCGTATATGGATTATTTTACTCTGCAGTTCTTATTTGTCCTTTTGGCAGGTATGCTCCTTGGAAGCAGGCACGGAATGCTGTCGGTCATGATATATGTTCTGCTCGGATTGTTCGGCTTTCCGATTTTTGCATCAGGCGGAGGTATCAATTATATTTTAAGACCGAGCTTCGGGTATCTAATCGGATTTGTCTTTGCAGCTTTCGTATGCGGTTTGGTTCTTGAAAAGGCAGAGGAGAAGTCATTTAAAATCTATCTTATTTCCGCTTTTGCAGGATTTATTGTTACATATTTGGTAGGTCTTACTTATAAATATTTAATGCTTAATTTTTTCGTTGGCGAACCTGTTTCATTTTTTATCGTTCTTGCTTCTTGTTTTCCTCTTGATATGCCCGGGGATATACTTCTGTGTTTTATGTCAGCGGTTTTAGGAAAGAAATTAGTTCCTATAGTTAGGAGGAACAGTTATGCAGTTAGATAAATTAAAAGATAGGATATTAGACGGATATGATATCAGCTATGAAGAGGCTTTATTATTGATAAAAAGTCCTTTAAATGAACTCAGGGAATGTGCTGATGAAATCAGAAAGGTAAAGTGCGGGAATAAATTCGAACTCTGTACGATAATCAATGCCAAGAGCGGAAGATGTACCGAGGATTGTAAGTACTGTGCACAGTCGGTACATTATAAAACCGATATAGATGAATATGATTTTTTAGGTGATAATGAAATCACCCAAAGTGCATTGTCAAATGAAAAAGCCGGAGTAGATAGATTTTCCATAGTCACTTCGGGGAGAAGGTTCAATAAAAAAGATGTGGATAAGCTGTGCGTAACTTACAGGAAACTAAATAAAAAGTGCAGTATAGACTTTTGCGGTTCTCTTGGACTTTTGGAATATGAGGATTTTATAAAGCTCAAAAATGCGGGGATGAGCAGGTACCATAATAACCTGGAAACTTCACGAAGGTTCTTTCCTTATATTTGTACTACTCATACATATGATGAAAAATTGCACACAATAAAAGAGGCTAAGAAAGCAGGACTGGAGATATGCAGCGGAGGCATTTTCGGTCTTGGAGAGACCATGATTGACAGGATAGATATGGCTTTTACTTTAAAGGAAATAGAAGTAAAAAGTGTACCGATAAATATTTTAAATCCCATAAAAGGTACACCTCTAGAGCATAATGAGCCTTTAAGCTACGATGAGATAAACAGAAGCATAGCTATATATAGATTTATCTTGCCGAATGTCTTACTTAGGCTTGCCGGCGGAAGAGCCCTTTTTTACGATAAGGGAAAAAGTGCGGTAAATAGCGGGGTCAACAGTGCTATATCAGGGAATATGCTGACTACCTACGGTATCGAAACAAAAGATGATATAGATATGGTAAGGGATATAGGTTTTGAGGTGAGTAATGAGTAAAGGGATTTTTGTGACCGCGACGGGTACGGATATAGGTAAAACTTATATAAGCGGACTTATTTTAAAAAAGCTTAGGGATAGCGGATATAACGCAGGATATTTTAAAGCCGCGATAAGCGGAGCTAAAAAAGAAAACGGAAAGTTTGTTTCTTCGGATGCGCATTATGTAAATGAAATTTCCGGTTTGAACGAGGATATCGATGATATGGTTTCATATATATACGAAAGTGAAGTTTCCCCTCATTTGGCTCAGAAAATAGAAGGAAATAAAATCAATATTAACAAAATAAAATCCGATTATGATAATTTACAATTTAAATATGATTATATCCTTACCGAGGGAAGCGGAGGGATAATATGTCCCATAAGATATGACGGCAAAAATAGAATTATGCTTGAAGATATAATAAAACTTCTGGATTTAAATGTAGTGGTGATAACTCACAGTTCTTTGGGGTGTATCAATGATACTGTCCTTACCTGTGAATACTTAAAAAATAGAAATATCTTTATTAAAGGTATAATAATGAATAACTTTGATGAGGAAAATATGCTATGCACGGATAACAAAAAAATGATAGAAGAGTTAACGAACTGTGAAGTAGTGGAGACTATAAATAAAAATAAAAAAGAATTATCTATGGACATAAAAAAGTTATTAAAAATTTTTGAATAAAGTCTTGACAATCAAATAAAAACAAGATAATATGTTAGGAAGCTAACATATTTAGAAGGTGTTTTAGAAATGAAAACAAAAAAAGATATAGGCAGGATAATCAATATCTTATCCAATGAACTAAAAAAATCCATGAACAAGAATGCTGCGTGCTACGGTGTGACGGGTATACAAAGCAAAGTGCTGTATTATATAAGTAAACAAAAAAGCGATATATTCCAAAAAGATATAGAAGCACAGTTTCATACCAGCAGAGCCACTGCCAGCGGTATATTGCAGCTTTTGGAAGAAAATGAACTTATCAGGCGAGAATGCGTGGATTATGATGCGAGGCTCAAAAAAATAATAATAACCCAAAAGGGTCTTGACATCAAAGAGAGTATCGGAAAAGAAATAAATAAGACCGAGGAAAAATTAAAGCTGGGTATTTCCGATGATGAGCTTGATACTTTTTTAAAGGTATGCGATAAGATGCTGATCAATCTGAGATGATATTTTTTGATGATATAGTTAGGCACCTTACAGTTATGAAGCTAACTTTAATTTAGGAGGTAAAGAAATGTTAAAGACATTATTCGGTTCTATCAGAGAGTACAAAAAAGATTCTTTGCTAGCACCTTTTTTCGTCATAATAGAAGTTTTGATGGAAGTACTTATTCCATTTTATATGGCTAATATTATCGACCTTGGAATAGAAAAAGGTAACTTAAATTATATTGTTAAGCTGGGTGTTTTTTTATTTGGTATTGCACTCGTTTCTCTCATATGCGGTGTTCTTGCGGGAAAATATGCCGCAGGTGCAGCTGCGGGTTTTGCCAAGAATTTAAGAAAAGATATGTTTTATAAGATACAAGACTTTTCTTTTTCAAACATAGATAAATTTTCAACAGCGAGTTTGGTTACCAGACTTACCACGGATGTAACGAATGTTCAGATTGCTTATCAGATGATAGTGCGTATGCTTATCCGTTCACCTATTATGTTATTTTTCGCTCTCGTGTTTGCAATCAAAATAAACCTTCAGGTTTCGGTAGTATTCTTTATCGCTATACCTGTGCTGGGTGTTCTGTTATTCTTTATTGCGATAAAGGCACATCCGCACTTCGAGAGGGTGTTCAATACATACGATAAGTTAAATAATGTGGTACAAGAAAATGTTACAGGGGTAAGAGTGGTAAAGGCTTATGTAAGGGAAGACCACGAAGTCGAAAAGTTCGGCGGTATATCGAAACTTATATTCAAGTTCTTTACAAAAGCAGAAAAAATAGTAGCCTTAAATACTCCGATAATGCAGTTTACTATCTATAGCTGTATTTTGGCTATTTCATATTTGGCTGCAAGATTTATCACAGTAGGTTCAATGACCACCGGAGAACTTACGAGTATGGTCGTTTATGCTTCCCAAATACTTTCGAGCCTTATGATACTTTCAATGGTTTTCGTAATGGTGCTTATGGCGCAGACTTCCGCGGAACGTATTGTAGAAGTACTTAATGAAGAAAGTGATTTATCTAACGGCGAAAATCCCGTAACTGATGTAAAAGACGGTTCCATAGATTTTGAGAATGTAGATTTCAGCTATGGAGGAGACGGCGATAGTCTTCCTTTAAAGGATATAAATTTACATATAGATGCCGGTAAGACCGTTGGTATCATCGGGAGCACGGGAAGCTCGAAAACATCCCTCGTTCAGCTTATCCCGAGACTTTACGACGTTACAAGAGGAAGCGTTAAAGTCGGAGGAGTCGATGTAAGAGACTACGATATAGAAACCCTTAGAAACGAAGTAGCGATGGTTTTACAAAAAAATACTCTCTTTGCAGGGACAATCAAAGATAATTTAAGGTGGGGGAATGAAAATGCCACGGACGAAGAAATCGTAAGAGCATGCAGACTTTCTCAGGCAGATAGTTTTATTGAAGAATTCCCCGATAAATACGATACCAAGATAGAGCAGGGAGGCACGAACGTTTCCGGAGGACAAAAGCAGCGTCTATGTATAGCACGAGCACTGCTTAAAAATCCTAAGATACTTATTTTGGACGATTCCACCAGTGCGGTGGATACCAAAACCGACGCCTTCATCAGAAAATCCTTCAGGGAAGAAATCCCGGGAACTACAAAAATAATCATTGCCCAAAGGATATCTTCCGTAGAAGATGCGGATATGATAATCGTAATGGACAGCGGGAAGATAGACCAAATCGGGACTCATGACGAACTTATAAAAGAAAATGAAATATATAAAGATGTTTATAATTCTCAGGTGAAGGGAGGGCGTGAATAATGACTGATAAAAAAACAAATAAAAGTAATTATTTTAAGACCGCAAAACGTCTCCTAGGATATGTATTTAAATCATATAAGCTGGAATTCTTTGTGGTATTCATAGCAATAATAATAAGTTCCGTGGCAAGTATGTCAAGTTCACTGTTCCTGATGTATTTGATAGATGATATCATCACACCTCTTATAAATAGTGTTAACCCGGAATTCTTCGGAGTTCTTAAAGCAATAATGCTGTTTGGTATAGTTTATTATACAGGCGTACTTTGTACTTTCATCTATTCAAGACTGATGGTAAATATCGGTCAGGGAGTACTTAAAAAGATAAGAGACGATATGTTCGTTCATATGCAGTCACTTCCCATAAAGTATTTCGATACTCATTCACACGGTGAACTTATGAGTTTATATACCAATGATACCGATACGTTAAGACAGATGATCTGTCAGAGTATCCCACAGGTGTTCTCCTCTGTGGTGACCGTAGTGGCAGTATTTTTCGCAATGCTTTATATAAGCATACCTTTATCGATACTTTCGATATTTATAATAATATTGATGGTCTTGGCTACAAAAATAGTAGGAGGCAAGAGCGGTAAATACTTTGTAAGTCAGCAGAAGAATTTGGGTACATTGGACGGATATGTGGAAGAAATGATGAGCGGTCAAAAAGTAGTCAAAGTATTCTGTCATGAAGAGGAAAGTAAAGCAGACTTTGATAAATTGAATGAAAGCCTGTTTGAGAGTGCCGCAAAGGCAAACGGATATGCAAATATCATTATTCCCATAATAGCAAACTTGGGATACATACAATATGTACTTACCGCTATTCTCGGAGGTTATCTTGCTATATCGGGAGTCGGGGGACTTACTCTCGGAGCCATTGCTTCATTCCTTCAATTAACGAGAAACTTCAACTTCCCCTTCAGTCAAATCTCGGGACAGTTAAATTCGATAATAATGGCACTTGCGGGGGCTGAAAGGATATTCAAATTGATAGATGAAGAGCCTGAAGAAGATGACGGATATGTAGGTCTTGTGAATGCGGTTATAGATGAAGACGGGAATGTAGAGGAAAGTGAAAAGCGTACCGGACAGTGGGCTTGGAAGCATCCTCATTCAGACGGAAGCGTTACATATACTCCTTTAAAGGGAGATGTAAGATTTATCGATATGAGCTTTGGATATGATTCCAATAAAACGGTTTTGAATAAACTCAACTTATATGCAAAACCGGGACAAAAACTTGCATTTGTAGGTTCTACGGGTGCCGGTAAGACTACTATAACTAATCTTATAAATAGATTTTACGATGTAACAAAAGGTAAAATAAGATACGACGGTATAAACGTCAATAAAATCAAAAAGTCTGATTTAAGGAGGTCTCTGGGTATAGTCCTTCAGGATACGCATTTGTTTACAGGAACCATTATGGAAAATATCCGTTACGGTAAACTGGACGCAACAGACGAAGAAGTATATGAAGCAGCTAAACTCGTCAATGCGGATAAATTTATAAAAATGCTCCCTCAGGGATATGACACTAAAATTTCCGGAACGGGAGAAGAACTTTCACAGGGACAAAGACAGCTGTTATCCATAGCAAGAGCGGCACTAAACAACCCTCCTGTTTTGATTTTGGATGAAGCTACCTCAAGTATAGATACACGTACGGAAAAAATAGTTCAGGACGGTATGGATGAACTTATGAAAGGCAGAACGGTTTTCGTAATTGCCCACAGGTTATCCACAATAAGAAATTCCGATGCGATAATAGTATTGGAACATGGGACCATTATCGAAAGAGGAGATCATGAACAGCTTATCGATAAGCATGGTACATATTACAGATTATATACCGGTGCGTTGGAACTGTCATAATAAGGATAATGAAAAGACAGCTTAAGCTGTCTTTTTTAATTGTCTTTAAGTTTTTTATTTATATTTTCTGCTTCTTTTTTATAGTACATATAGAATAAAAACCATATGGCAAGTGAAATGAGTATCCAAAATGCTATCGATAATATTACAGCACCCGCTCCAAGACTTGTAGGGACCCAGCCTGCTATATATGCACATATCATATATATAGTGAACCCTATTCCCATATGAATGATAAACTGAAGAAATTTTGATATGTTTTCATTTTCATATATGATGCTCGGAACCGTGAAACCTATTCCGATTATAATGGATAACAAAGCCTGCTTTATATAATCCGAAGTGCTCATCATAAAAGAACCGCTATTTCCAATTATAAGAGCAATTATAATCCCTATTATAGTGAACATCGTACAACCCCATGCTACACCGCCGAGTGTTAATTTTATTATTTTTTTCATTTTTATACCTCCTATATCCCAAGCTTTTCTTTGAAGCTCTTTAAATATCTTCTTGAAATATAATCTTTTACTTTATTTTTCATTACTATTATCATTGTGCAATTAAAAGAAGGCTCTACATAATCTATTTTTTTGATATTCACTATAGTTGATTTGGATATTCTTATAAAATCTTTTCCCAAAAGCTCTTCCACTTCATATAACCTTTTATTCGTATAGCATTTTTTATCTTTTAAATATATAACAGTCTTTCCTTCTTCAGTCCTTATTATCTCTGCTTCGGTTTTATCGATTATTATGATTTTTTCATAATAATTCCCCGTTAAAATATTATCTTTTTTAGATAATATTTCATTGATATTCCTTATTTCGTCCGTTATCTCATTTGCAAAAATAACGATGTAAGGCTCTTTTATGTTTTCGTCCAGCTTGATTTTTACTTTCATATCGATTTCCCTTTCTTAAGGATATAATAATGGATAATTTAAATTTTGTCATCGGTTTTCACATAAGAGGCAGTAAATAGGAGGCAAGATACAAAATTTAACATTTATAAAGAATATTTTTTAATTGAAGAGAAATAATATAGAGATAGAAAGTTAAATATAGGAGGATAAAATGGAAGTAGTTATTGATAGAGAAGGCTGTATTTCATGCGGACTTTGTGTTTCAACATGTGAAGATGTATTTCAGTTTGCAGACGACGGAAAAGCCGAAGTAATCAAACAGCCTGAAGGCGAAAGTGAAGAAACTTTGGCAAGAGAAGCCGCGGAAGGCTGTCCCGTTGCGGTTATTGGTGTAGAATAAGATATAAGGCTCCGCCTTAAAATCCGCCAATTTTTATCCGAAGCAATAAAAATTGGATTTAAATGCTTTCGCTCAAACGGCGGGAGCCTTATAACGCAGCCATATCTCATGAAAAATCTACCCGATTTTTCTATGAGTGGCTGCTACCCCTCCCCGTGTTATTTGTAAGTAGCAATTAAAAATGGTGTTTGGGGTGGAATATTATTGTAATGGTATTAAAAAAGAGATAAAAATTATCTCTTTTTTTATTTGAAATTATTACTTTATTATTTTATAAAGCTCATCTTGTTTGGGTGGTTCCAGTAATTCCTTTTTATTATTTTTTATGGTATAGATTTCTTTTTCTTCCGTTAAATATCCAATCGTATTTGCGGGGATATTTTCTTTTTTCAAAGCTTCTATCAGTTCTTTATCTTTAGTTGTTATAAATAACATCACTCCGCTTGAGATAAGTTTATATGGGTCTATATCAAAATGTTCTGCGATTTTTTTTGTTTCATTTAAAATTGGTATTTCGTCTATATTTATTACAGCACCTAAATCGGAGTTTGTCGCCATTTCCCAAACTCCTCCGAGTACACCTCCTTCGGTTGCATCGTGAAGAAGGGAGACTTCATGATCTTTTGCTATCAAACCTTCTTTTATTACGTTTGTATGGTTTATAAGTTCTTTCATCCTTTTTAGTTCATCGTCGGATAGTATTTTTTTTATCTCTTCTTCCAAGTCGAGTGCCGCTATTGCACTTCCTTCCAGTCCCGCGTATTTGCTCATGACTATTTTATCGCCCGCACGCGGTGATGAGCCTTTTCTTTTTTCTTTTTTTCCTATACATACTCCGCTTAATATAAACTTATTTACGCTTGAGGTGACTTCTGTGTGACCTCCTATAAGGTCTACATCATTTTCGTCACAGGTCAAAAGGATTTCATCGATTATTTCTTCAACATCTTTTATTTTAGCGTATGTGGGAATAAGCATGGTTATCATCATTGCGACAGGTCTTGCCATGGCAGTCGCGATATCGTTGCAGGAAATATTTACACATAATTTTCCTATTCCGTTCTTGCTTCCCGTAATGGGGTCGGTTGATATTATAAATAAATCATTTTTAAAATCCAGCATGGCGGTGTCTTTTCCTATCCCTGCTCCGATCATTACTTCTTTATTTTTTATTTTGATTTTATTGAATAATATTTTTTCTAAATTTTCGTTTGATAATTTTCCGTCTTTCATTTTTTATTTCTCCATATGATTTATAAATATTTTATCACATTTTGGTTAATACTCATAGTGAATACTTTTTAGGAGATTTTTTAATGAATATTAACTGTACTTTGGACTGTAAGCATCAGGACGGCGGAATGTGCACTTTGTATAAAGTTCCCTTATATATATCCGGTTTAAGCGATAAATGTATGTACTATTTACCAAAAGATGAGAATAAGATTTTAAAGAGTAATGAATACGATAAAATCCATTTAAAATAAATGGATTTTTTTTATGTGCATAAGTCAAATTAAGTTGAAAAATAGTATATATTTTGTTATTATAACGGTGTGTGTAATAAAAGGAAGAATGAGACTGAAATTTAGTTTTAAGATGTCTTATAATAACTTGGAGGTAATTAGGAAGTTATGGAAAATTTAGATCCCAAAAAAGTATTGGCAGATTTAACCAAAAATGCCAATAAGTACTGCGGTGCTGTAAATCCGATTTGCTTGGACGATTATGTAGCATTCGGCGGCTATAAAGCAAGCAGTAAAGTTGTTAATAACGAAGTAGATGTAAAAAGTGTAATAAAAGATGCAAATCTTGTAGCAAGAAAGAAACTCAATGAATTATGTGCTGACAGATGGAGCGGAGCACAAACCGTTGTTTGTGAAACGGAAGATCCGATGGCAACTCTCGACTTAAAGGTACAAACAGAAGCTCCTCACGTGATTGTTGAAGCTATGATAATCTTTATGCATGCAAATAATGCAAACAAAGGTGTTATTGTCGTAAGTGATGAACTTGCATACGAGAGAATTTTTAAAGCTGTAAATGATGCGAAAGATGCGGGTCTTACCGATAAAGATATCACTGTAAGCAAAGAATCCGTAGACGGCTTGAAGGAAAATGCACAGCTCCTTGCAAACGTAGTTGCTATAGTACAAGACAGTTATAAAGCTGCTCCTGCAAAAGGCTTAAAAGGAGTTGCTATCGGCGGAAAAGTTAAAAATCCCGGAGTATATGAAATCGAAGACGGGACTACATATAGAAAACTTATAGAAGAAATCGCCGGCGGAGCATTAGGAACCGTAAAAGCAATCAAAGTAGGTGCTCCTTATCCCGAGTATTTGTCCGTAGATAAGTTAGATGATAAAATCAATTTCATGTCTCTTATGATGAACGGTATGATAAGAGGTACCGCACTTATCGTAGTATTGGATGAAAGTACCGATATGGCAGAAGAAATTTCCGATTATCTTGAATTTTTATTAAAGGTTTCCTGCGGAAAATGTTTTCCTTGCAAAGTCGGAACCAAAAGAATGGACGAAATGGTGAAAGACGTTGTTAAAGGAAATGCAGATAAAGATAATTATAACATGATAAAATCTATTGCAGTCAATATGAACATAGGTACTCTTTGTCCTATAGGTCAAAAAGGTGCGGTTCCTGTATTAACAGCTTTAGAAAATTTCAGAGATGATTTTATAAAGGAATAATTAGGAGTATTAAAAATGGTAAATTTAAAAATAAATAATGTCGATGTTAGTGTTGAAGATAAAACGACTATTCTTGAAGCTGCAAGACAAATAGGTATCAACATCCCGACTTTATGTTTCTTGGAACATAATAAAATCGGAGCTTGCAGGATGTGTGTGGTTGAAATCAAGGGCTCCGATGTCTTAAGAAGTGCTTGTAACTTCCCTGTAAAAGAAGGCATGGAAGTGTTTACGAATTCTCCAAAAGTAAGAGAATCGAGAAAAAATACTTTGGAACTTACTTTATCAGACCATAACAGAGACTGTACCACATGTATAAGAAGCGGTAACTGTGAACTTCAAACATTAGCTAATGATTTAGGTGTCAATACAGTACCGTTCAAAGGAGATTTTTCTTCCGATACATATGATGATAAGTCACTATCTGTTGTAAGAGACGAATCAAAATGTATTTACTGTAAAAGATGTATAAATACTTGTGCTAAGATACAAGGTATCGGTGCTTTGATAGGTAAAGATAACGGATTTGATTCCAAATCAAGACCTGTTAAGGGAGATGTTCTTGCGGATACTAATTGTATCAACTGCGGACAATGTATAATAAATTGTCCTGTGGGTGCTTTAACCGAAAAGGTAAATGTGGATGAAGTTTGGGAAGCATTGAGTGATGAAAACAAACACGTAGTGGTTCAGCCTGCTCCTGCGGTAAGAGCCGCTTTAGGTGAAGAATTCGGATATGAAATCGGGACAGATGTAACAGGTAAAATGGTCGCTTCCATGAGAAGACTCGGATTTGATAAAGTATTCGATACTGACTTCGGTGCTGATATGACTATTATGGAAGAAGCTTATGAACTTGTAGACAGAGTGTCTAACGGAGGAACTCTTCCTATGATCACGAGCTGCTGTCCTGCATGGGTAAAAATGTGCGAACAGGAATATCCTGAGCTTTTGGATAATCTGTCTTCATGCAAATCGCCTCAGGCTATGACAGGAGCCTTAATCAAAACTCATTATGCGAAAGTAAATAATATAGATCCTAAAGATATCTATGTCGTAAGCGTTATGCCTTGTGTGGCAAAGAAATTCGAAGTAGCAAGAGAACAGCTTAAAGAAGATGATCTATTTGACAGCGATGTATGTATCACAACAAGAGAACTTGCAAGGATGATAAAAGAAGCGGGTATAGACTTTAAGAACTTGGATGATGAAGACTTTGACCCTATCTACGGAGAAAGCTCGGGTGCGGGTGTAATCTTCGGTGCAACAGGAGGTGTTATGGAAGCAGCGGCAAGAACAGCCGTTGAAGCTATAACAGGAGAAGTATGCGAAAATGTTGATTACGAGGCTGTAAGAGGCTTAGACGGACTCAAAGAAGCAACTATAACAGCAGGTGAAAAAGAAATAAAAGTAGCTGTTGTTCACGGCGGTGCAAATATTAAGAAGCTTATGGATAAAGTTAAAAAAGGAGAAGCCGATTATGACTTTATTGAATGTATGGCTTGTATTGGAGGCTGTGTAAACGGAGGTGGACAACCTATCGTAAACTCTCAGCTTATAAATGCGGGATTATCTCTTCCTCAGGAAAGAGCAAAAGTCCTTTATAACCAGGATAAGAATGTAAGACCTGTGAGAAAATCACATGAAAATCCTTCAGTTCAAAAAGTATATAAAGAGTTCTTGGAAAAACCAAATTCACATAAAGCTCATGAAATACTTCATACTACATACGTAGACAGAAGCAATGACTTTGTAAAATAATAAAGAAAAGGACCTTAAATCTAAGGCCCTTTTTTATTGTTTAATTTATTAAATTATTGTTAAAATTATTATCTATGTTTAATTTTATTTTTTCAATGATTACTTCTTTGCAGTTATAAAACTATTGGTTTATTTATACTAAAAAATTTAATTATTGCTTATATTCTATTACTTAACTTATAAATGTAAATATTAAACAGATCATTATAATCAATGTTGGGAGGATTTTGGTCAAATCACTTTGAAGAACATCTGCTTTTTGGGGGCTTTTAATCTTTATAATAAATTTATATAATATATATCCGCTGACAGCTCCGAAAATATTGGTAACCAAATCATTTATATCAGTTGCTCTGTATAGAGTAAACAGCTGGCTTATTTCAATCATTAATGATAGCCCAAAAGCAAAGGATATTACCTTTCTCGGGTTTTCGTAGTAGTAACTGAGCATTGGGAGTAAAAATCCTAAAGGTACAAAGCAAAGGATATTTAGTATAAATTCTGCTCCGATTCCATTATCCAAAGGGATTAAGTTGATATTTGGGTTGAAGAATGGTTCTCCCAAGCGGGATAATCTAAAAAATTCTTTTAGTGTCGGTATCCCAACAACATTATTAAATAATAAACATATATAATAGTACATTAAAACAGTACATATTATTGTCTTAGCCTTAGGTAATTCTGTGTTGTTTTTAAAAGCTATATATAAAAATATACAAATCGGTAATAATCCGATAAAAAATAAAGGTTTTAAATATAATGTATCCATAATAGCTTCAAATAAGCTTAATTGAATTTGCATAGTGAACTCCTGCTTTTTTATTCTAAAAATTTTTCTATAAAAAAAAGCTAATTATAAACTTTTAAAAGTATAAGAAGTATAATAACAATTATCATCATAATACTTCCCAGAATTATAATAATTTTATTTGTAATCTCTTCTTTCCTAAATATCAATTTTAGGAGGTTATATATACCTATTCCTAAAATCCCGCCGATCACATTATATATGATATCGGTTATATCGCTCGCTCCTATCGCAAGGATATACTGGAGCGTTTCAAAACTTAGGCTTATTAGAAAGAATAAGAATATATTTTTAATGATTTTATTGTTTGGTCGTAGGATTTTTAAGTATAATCCGAAGGGCATGAATAATATCATATTTCCGAATATATCGAGACTATTGTATACACCTTTAAATAAATCGCTAAAGGGAATGAGATTTATACTCCTTGAATAGTATCTTCCGCTTTCGAATAATCCTGCGGGTGTAACATATTTAAATAGGATATTACTCAGTAAAAAATAAATATAAAATATTATTGTGATATATAATAAAATATCCCATAAGGATAAACGTTTTTCTTTTTTCATATCAATCCCTCCTTTATATTTAGAATATAACATAAACATTTTAGGATATTATTTAGAAAGTATTAATATATTATGAAGATAAATAATAAAAAAAGATTTAAGCTTTGATTGGTTTAAATCTTTCTCATTTTCGGTATTTAATTTAATAAGTTTTAGTTTATTCGATTTCTTTTTCTGTTTTTTTATCGCTTTTTATAAATAAATATACTCCGGCTAAAATGATAAGACCTCCTATGATTTGAAATGGAAGTACTTTTTCACCAAAAAACGTAAAATCGTACATAGTGCAGAATAAGGGACCGGTGAGGCTTACTACACTTACTACGGTCGCAGAGACGTATTTTACGCATATATTCATTATTGCATGTCCGAGTATCGTACAGAAGAATGTAAGCCCGAAGCAGTTTAGATACATCTGTGTAGGGTAACCTGTAAATGGTGTTTTTGTTATTATCGCACCTATACCCAATATCACCGCACATGTAGTAAATAATATAGCAAGAAACGTATATTCTTTGACTCTTTTAAGTACTCCTCTAGAACATAATAAGTAAGCACAAAAGAATAAAGCCGTCATCATTGAAATTATAAATCCGATGAAAGAATTACCGCCCTTTGAAATCAAAAAAGTAAATATCCCTATAAATAGGATACCTATTACCGCTGTTAACATTCCCAAGATACTTTTATTGTTTATTGTTTCTTTGAATAAAAAATATGATGCTATAGCTATCACAATGGGTTGGACCGCACTGGTTATGGTCGCGATAAATCCGTTTGTATACATAAGAGAAGAAAAGTAGCATAAAAAATGAAGCGCCATGAATATTCCTGCCAGTATGCAGAATGCTTTTTCTTTATTGGTTAAAGTTAGAAAATGTTTTCCTTCCTTATATAAAGCAAAAGGCACTACGATCAAAGCAGAAAAGCCTAATCTGTAGAACCCTATTATAATCGGCATGGCACCAAAGCTCAATGCATTTTTGGTGAAAATCACAGCTGTATTGGCAAACATTATAGAAAGTACCAATATGAAGTAAAATTTTTTATTTTTATTATCCATTGCCTGTCTCGTATATGATTTTAGGCTACACACCCACCATCGACATGATAAAATCAAATGCTTTCCCATAAATGAACTCAAGCCAGGTAGTTTCGGGGCACATCATAGCACTTACTTACCACTGCTTGCTCTCGCACCTGATGGAGTTTATAAGGTATGATTGCACGAAGCCCAACTCTCAACATCCAAGTATAGGCGCAAACCTTAATTTTACCAGCCTCAAAGTGGGAATTCAGTCTTGCTGCAGCGGATTGCAAGTACAGGGCACCGCTAACTCCCCACCTAGTGTAGCTAATTATAAATTATAGATTTTTTCCTCTCTTAAGTCAAGTAAAATAAAGGATATTTTTATATCCACTGTATATTGTGGTGGCAAAAATTACATTCCACAATCGCCCTTCAAAATTTGACAAAATATTATATTTAAGGTATATTTTAAATACTAAAAATCTTTAAAGGATGTGATTGTTGTAGTATGAAAAATAAACTTTTAGAAAAATTGAATACTATAAAAAAATCAAAATCGGAAAAAGACATAAATGAAAATAGTATAAATATAATAGAATCCGAAACCGAAAATATTCAAGATAAGTCAGAGGAAAAGCTGAATAATTTAAATGATATCGAAGAAGCAAATAATGTTGTTGACATTGATGAAGCAGATGATAAAAATGTCTCTTCAAAAGATGAAAATTTTATATCGGAAGAATTATCTGATGATGAAAATAAGATTATGCAGCCGATAGAAGAGATAGATGAAGATACGCTTAAAGCTGCTAAATTAATCGAAGAAGAAAATATGGATGTTATCGAAGCTCTGGAGCATTTGGATAAAATGGATGAAGACAGCGATATATCTGAGAGCTTAAAAAAGAAAAAAGCAAAAGATTATTTGAATAAAAAACTTATCCCTATATGCATTTGCTTTTTTATAACGGCAATGGTCGGACTTTCCGCGCTTCTTATAAATATGTCTACTTTGAATGTAAGTATAGTTGTGGATGATGAAAAGCCAGTAAGTGTAAAACAAATAGGAACTTTGACCACATCGGAGGCTCTTATGAAGGCAGGGATATCTCCTTCAAGCAAGGATACCATATCAAAACCTTTGGATGCAGAGCTTAAAAATAATGACGTTATAAACATTACAAGTGCGGATAAAGTACTTGTTACCAATGGTAAGAAAATAGTAAAAGTCGATACCGGACTAAAAAGTAAAAAAGATATAGTCAAACAGGCAAACTTTAAAGTCGATAAAAATAAAAAAGTATCGTCTATAAAGCATAAGAATACTTCCGTATACGCGGTACTCGATAAAAATCAAAAGCTTGTCAATAAGACACAAAAAGTAAAATATAAAACCGTTTATAAAGAAGTAGATTCTCTTGACGGCGAAGATGAAAAAGTCGTGAAAGAAGGGCAAAACGGTAAACTTAGTTTTATCAGTGTTGTGACTACAAATTCCAAGGGAAAAGTCGTTTCAACGACTAATTTGACCAAGACAGTTGTAAAACCGGTTCAGAACAAAGTTGTTGAAGTAGCGAAAGATTCCGATGATACCATAATGCTTCCGGAAGCTGACGGAAAGGCTCCTGTTAAGTATAATCAAAAGATAACCGTCAATGTTACCGCTTACTGCTCATGTGCGGTTTGCTGCGGTAAATCCACAGGACGAACTGCCAGTGGTACATATGCCACTGCAAACAGGACAATAGCAGCTTGGAGCGGACTTCCTTTCGGGACCGAAGTTTATTTTCCATCTATGGCAAACAGACCTAATGGCGGTATATACACTGTTGAAGACAGAGGCGGTGCTATAACTTCCGGAAGGATAGATATCTATTTTTCCTCTCATTCGGAAGCACTGGCTTTTGGAAGAAGGACAATGGACGCATACATACTTAAATAAAATAAAACACATTGGATATCCAATGTGTTTTTTATTACTTATTATTAAATTGTTTCACTTTTTTCTTTTTTATTATTGTGTTTACGGCTATAGTTATAAAAGTATACTTTTTCTATCCAAGTAAAAAACATTTTTCCGATTTTTTCATTATAGTTATCTTGTAAAAAAGAATAGATTTTTATATCCTTTATTTTGAGACTTCTTTTTCTTCAAATGATGATGTGAAAGCATCTATCACTTTGTTATTATCATATGATATAACATAAATCAAATAATTATTGTTTTCATAATAACTTCTGTTTACCACTAAGTTATATTCTGCCTGATTTTGACCTTTCCAAGTATTTTCATAACCGATCATATAATCATCTATAGCTTTTTTAACTTCCTCTTTTTTGTCAGGCTTTACTTTTGCAAGTATATACAGATTGCTTTTTGTACTTAAGGCGGATTGTTTGATAATCAGTTCGTCTAACATACTTTCATCAATTTTATAGATTTTATTGATTTCTTTCTCATTGGGAGAAGTCATATTATAAAATATAGGGACATTCTTACCGTCTTTTTCATATGTAAGTTCTTCTATTACATTAGCTGTCTTTCTGAGATTTAAAGTAGTTATATATTCTTTTTTACCGCACCCCATAAATAAAGTAGTGCAAAATATGGTGAGCATTGATAAAATAGCTATTCTTCTTTTCATTTATTCCCCTCGTTTAAAATTTTATCTGCTATATTTGTTATAATAGTATCGACCTTTAAATTTTTAATATAATTATATTCTCTAAAAGTGTTGATAGTATAACAATTTACTTCAATATTATTTTCTCTTGCTTTATCTATTATATTTTTATCAATGCATAAAAATTGTGGATGTATGGCGTCAAAGTTATTTTCTTTTGCATAATCTATTATGTTTTCAAAAAAACCTTCGTATAAAGCTCCGACTTTTAATGTTTTATCTATTTCTTTTATCTTTCTCAGTGCTCTGTGGTCGAATGAAGAAAATATAGTATAATCTTCCATATTATAATCTTTTATCATATTTACAGTCATTTGTTCAATATCATTATATAAATATGAAGAACTTTTTAATTCAACGTTTAAGTTTATATCAGTATCTGTAAATAAATCAAGAACATCTTTGAATAATGGGATACTATCCTCATTATTTATTTTTATATTTTTAATTTCATTATATGTAAGCTCTGCTATATATTCATTGATATTACACATTCTTTCTAATGTAAAATCATGAAAAACCACTAACTTTTTATCTTTTGTTAAATGTACATCAAGCTCGATACTATCTATATCATACTTCATCGCTTCTTTAAACGAACTTATTGTATTTTCAGTCTTTTGTTTTAGCATTCCTCTATGTGCGCATATTTTTGACATATTATTCACCTTCTTTGCTCTAATATATATTACTTAAGAGGTAAAGTAAATAGATTTAATGTTTTCATAATTTATATTTAATGGAATATAAATAATTATAAGTAAGTAGGAGGAGAATATGATAGATTTAGTAAATAAAGAGTTTGTTAACCTTGGAAATAACAGTGCGAATTTGATTTGTGATATAAAAGAAAAAAATGATATTTTCGAAATAAATTTAAAATTGGAGAATTTGCCTGTCAGTGAATATGCAGTGGTATTTATAATGGATACGAAAGAATATACTTCTGCTATATTTGAAGTTAAAAGTTTAAAATCGGAAAATAAGAAAATAAATGTTGAAAAAGAAAAAGTCAAAACTTTCGATAAAATAGAAATCGTTGATATTTATTCCGGAGATGTTTTATTTGAATATATAAAAGAGGAAGATTTCGAAAACACAGAAGCGGAAGAAGAAAAGGAAATCGAAATACCTTTTTTAAAAAACAATGAAACGATAAACGATGAAAAAGAAATCGTAAAAGAAGATATAACAATAATAAAAGAAGAAAAAAAAGAGAATAATAATACCGAAGAAGAAATAACTAATGAAATTTACGAAAATGAAGACGAGAGCTTTGAAAAGGAAGAAATCGTCACTTCTAAAGAAGAAAAAAGTATAAATAAAAAAAACGATAAGTTAAAAGATGAAAAATCGGTAAATTTAATTGAAAATGATAATGAAGAAACTATTTCATTGGATGAAGAAATCCGAAATACCGAAGAAGATGTCGATGCATTAAGAGGATTATTTGAAATTTTTTCACCAAAAAACAAAAATAAATCAGAAGACGATAACGATGAATTCGAAGCCGCAATAGATAATATCAGCGATGATAATGCTGATGAGAAAAAAAATGATGAATTTGAATTTGTTGAAGAAAAAACTGAGACAGAAAAAGAAGAAATACCTAAAGTAGTCATAAATGCAAATGATGTTTTGGTAGAAGACATTATGGAGGTGTTTCAAACAGATAACCTTCCAAAAGTCGAAGGAGATCATAAATTTTTTATCGTAGATGAAACAGATGAAAGATTAAATGATATAAATATTATATATAACGGTTTTGTTATGCCGATGTTATATCCTTATATGGGATATAAAAACTTAGAGCTGGAAAATGCGATTTTGCCTAATTGGATTTTCGGTAAGCTTTTTGAAGACGGAGAAATAAAATATTATGTTTACGGGATTTTGGGAAGTAAAAATGATAAGACACAGCCGTTTTTGGGTTCAACGGGATTTATTTACTATGAGCCGAGTGCATATGACGGTTTTGGTTACTGGCTTATGTATATAAGCGAAAAAACAGGTAAAATATGCCTGCTTTAATATACAAATAATACTTTATAATCAAGTTATTACCAGCATATAAAAATCCTTCTTTTTAAATAATAATATAGAAAGGAGGATTGTAAATGAATAAAAAAATAATGACTATAACTCTAGCTTCATTTATGATGCTGTCGACTTTTGCCGGCTGCGGAAATGTTAGCAATGATACAAATACCAAAAAAGGTAATGCTATCGAAAACGCTGCAGACGATGTGAAAAACGGTGCTGAAAATATAGGTAATGACGTAAAGAACGGTGTTGATAATGCCGCAGATGATGTTAGAAACGGTGCAGAGAATGTTACAGACGGAAATGATAATGTAACAAAGAATGATTCTTCATTAACACCATATCAGTTTGATTACAGCGGAATGTACAGACAGTATACATCTAACGATACAGGATATTATAATTCATCTTCTTCTGCTAAGAATAAGCAGGAAGGAAATGCTGCATATAATGATATCAAAAAGATATCAGGTATCGATGATGTAAAAGTCGTGATTATTGATAACAGGGCATACTGTGGAGTTAAAACTGAAGCCAACGCAAACAGTTTATCGACTAAGAAAAAAGCAAAAATAGGAAACATTATAAAAGAAAGATACCCTCAGGTTAAGAATGTCTACTTTTCAGATAAAGTTAACGGATACACTTCTTTAGTTAACGTTATCGGAAATGATTTAAAAGATATTACAGATGATGTTTTAAATTTGTTTGATATAAGATAATGATAATATAAAGTCTCTTTGAAATCAAAGAGACTTTTTTATTATGTTCTTTTTAAATTAATATTTAATTAAATTTTAGCATTTTCCATAAAATAATGTATAATAAATTATATAGCTAAACGTTTGTTTAGTTTTCTTAGTATATAAAAAATATTAAATTGTTATTTATTGGGAATAATAGTATTTAAATAATGATAGATATTTAATGTAAGTATTTATTTACTAAGTAATATTAATATAAAAATGAGGTAAGGTAAATAGAATGTCTCAGATAGCATCTTTTTTTAATCAGATATTTCAATCTTTTACTATATTATCGGCAATCGATATTCTTATAATGACTTTTATTATATATGCTATTATCAGGCTAATAAAAGGTACTCAAGCGGAGCAGGTAGCGAAGGGAATAATCATAATATTGGTGATAACCCAGGTCAGTGACTGGATCGGGCTTGTTACCGTTAATTTTGTGTTTAAAAATATAATTACCGTTGGATTATTGGCACTGCTTATCATGTTCCAGCCGGAACTTAGAAAAATGCTTGAAACTATCGGTAAAACAAATGTCAAACATTTAAAAGATATATTCATGGAAAAGGACCTTGATTCACCCAGTGTTGCAGTGGATCAAATAGTTGAGAGCGTAAGTGCATTATCCAAAACCAAGACGGGTTTACTTGTTGTGATTGAAAGGCAAGTACCTCTCGATGATGTGGTGGAAACGGGAGTTAAGCTGGATAGTTTACTCAGTACAGAACTGCTTAACAATATATTTGAATACGCTACACCGCTTCATGACGGTGCGGTTATCATTAACAGCGAAACTCTTAGGATAAGAGCAGCCGCTTGCCTTCTTCCGTTGTCGCAAAATAAAAATCTTTCTACCAGCATAGGTACAAGACATCGTGCGGGGATAGGTATAAGCGAGCATTCCGACTGTGTATCACTTATGGTTTCTGAAGAAAACGGAGTTATTTCTTATGCAATAGGCGGTAAGCTTTCCAGATTTGTAGGAGAAAGAGGGATAAGGAGAATATTAACTGAAATATTGATCGAAGAACCTTCTCATAAAAATGGTAAATCTAAAATGCTAAGGAGAAAACACAGTGATGGACAAAAATAACAGTAAAATCATGACATTATTGATTTCTTTTCTTTTAGCTTTACTTTTATGGGCATATGCTACGAGCGACGGGGATAATATGGCTTATAGCAGGATAGAGGATATTCCGATTGCAATAACGAATACAAATAATCTGGATCAAAATGATTTTGTAGTAAAGTTATCCAAAGAAAAGATAGAGAGCATAAAGGTATACGGCAAGGGCTCTTTGGTAAAAAGTATGAATAATCAAAATATCCATGCAAGTGTGGATTTGAAAGATATCTCTACGGAAGGGACTTATACTTTAAATATAAATATTAAGGGTATACCTAGTGATGTGACCGTAGTAGATCAGTCTCCCAACGTTGTTAAGGTAACGGTCGATAAGATGGGTAATAAAGATATAAGTATCCCTTTGATAAAGCAGACCGGAGAACTCAAGAAAGGGTATAGTGTACTATCCCTTTCCTCCAGTGTAGACAGTGTCCACATATCGGGACCTTCAAACAGTGTAGATAAGGTAAAAGCTATTGTCGGTACAGTAGATGTTTATAACAGAAGTGAGGATTTTACTTCTAATGTGAATTTATATGCTGTAGATGAAAATGGTAAAAAAATAAAAGATGTCGATTTGTCTCCAAAAACTACGAGTGTCAATGTCAACATAGGAAGAACCAAAGAAGTAGACATAAATGTAAAAACAAAAGGTAAGTCCAAAGACGGATATAAAATTACAAGTATAACGCCCAATAAAACTAAAATAACAATATCCGGTCCGGAAGATGTTTTGAATTCAATCGAGACTGTAAATACCGAAGTTTTGGATTTATCCGAAATAACATCTTCAATAGACAAGAAACTTGATTTAGATTTACCTGAGGGAGTTCATGTTGTGGACTCTAAGGATACCGTGGATGTAAGTGTTTCTGTTGACAGAGATAAACAAAAAACCATATATATAACTTCATTTACTTTTGATAATTTATCTGAGGGACTCAGTGCGGAAGTAATTGATGATAAGGTTGGTGTCCTTCTTTCGGGAGACAATGCTTTATTGAATGAAATAAGCGAAAAAAATCTTGTCGGCTCTCTTGACTTATCGGGACTAACTGAAGGGACTCATTCCGTAGCAATAAAAATAAGTACTCAGGGGATACCTGACGGTGTAAAAATTCAAAGTGTGAGCAAAAATTCAGTAAGTGTAAAAATAACTAAAGGACAAATAAAATAGTGAGAAAATATTTAATTGAAAATATAAAAATAAATATAGAAAATCTGTCTCATAGCGGAGAGAGAGAAGTAATAATAAATAAACTTAAACTTACCGAACAGAAGGTTAAGGATTTAAAAATAATAAGAAAATCCCTGGATGCAAGAAAAAGGAATACAGATGGTATTTTTTATGTCTATTCCGTTGTACTTTCATATCCCACAAAACCAAAAGAAAGAGGTTTTAGGGTAAGTATATATGAAAATAAAAAAGAAAATTTAATCAATTTTAATAAAAATAAAGATATAAAACCTATTATCGTGGGTAGCGGTCCAAGCGGTCTGTTTGCGGCTCTATATCTTGCTAAAATGGGATATAAACCAATTATTTTTGAAAGAGGCGAAGAAGTAAAAGAAAGAGTAAAAACCGTAAAGGACTTTTTTGATAATGCTGTTCTTAATGAAAATTCCAATGTTCAGTTTGGTTTGGGCGGAGCAGGAACTTTCTCCGACGGAAAAATAAATTCAAGGATAAAAAGTCCTTTGAAAAACGAAGTGCTGGATACCTTTATAAGCTGCGGTGCACCGAGGGAAATAAAATACTTAAATAAACCTCATCTCGGTACGGATAAACTTAGAACAATAGTTGATGATTTAAAAGCTTTAATAGAATATTATGGAGGAGAGTTTAACTTTTCTTCTACAGTAACCGATATTATAGTAGATGATGATAAGATAAAAGGTGTAATAGTCAATGATAAAGATGAGTATTTATCAGATATCGTGATAATGGGTATCGGTAACGGTGCAAGGGATACATTTAAGATGTTACATAAACATAATGTAAGTATGGTAAGCAAATCTTTTGCATTAGGATTTAGGGTGGAGCATTTAAGAGAAGATATAGACAGGTGCTGTTACAGTGATTATGCAGGACATAAAGTTCTCGGAGCCGCTGATTATAATCTTACATATCATGATGAAGAAACCAAAAAGGGCGTTTATTCTTTTTGCAACTGCCCGGGAGGCGTAGTTGTTGCGGGTGCAAGTTCAAAGGGACAGGTCGTTACAAACGGAATGAGCTTTAGGAGCAGGAATATGATAAATACCAATTCTGCAATCGTAGTAAACATAAATGAAACTGACTATGGGAATGATTTGTTTTCAGGCATTATGTTTCAGGAAGAATTGGAAAGAAAAGCTTATGAAATGGGGGGGAGCGATTATAAAGCCCCATACATGAGCATATATGACTATTTAGGTTTAAAGGGAAAAACTACTGTTAAACCGAGTTATTTACCGGGAGTTAAAGAATGCGATTTAAATGAGCTTCTTCCCAAAAACTTGAATAATGCAATAAAAAATTCTTTAATCTCATTTAATAATTTTTTTGAAACATTTTATAATGGTATAATCACCGGGGTTGAAACGAGGACTTCTTCTCCCGTAAGGATTTTAAGAGATAAAAATACATTAGAAAGTGAAAATATAAAGGGGCTTTATCCTATAGGGGAAGGTGCTGGATATGCCGGAGGCATATTATCGAGTGCAGTGGATGGAATTAAAGCCGCACTTGCCATAAATGAAAATTAATATTACTTAGGAGGAAAGTAAATGGGAAGATTGTTTGGAACAGACGGAGTAAGAGGAGTTGCTAATACACAGTTATCCTCAAAGTTGGCACATAAAATAGGATATGCGGCTACTATAAAATTAACAAAGGATAATGATAAATCACCTACATTCGTAGTAGGTATGGATACCAGGATTTCGGGGGATATGATTTACGCGGGACTGGTAAGCGGGATAATGTCTGCGGGCGGAAATGTTTTAAATGCAGGGATAATTCCAACACCTGCCGTTTCTGTTTTGGTTAAGGAGTTTAATGCCGACAGCGGTATAGTTATTTCTGCTTCTCATAATCCATATGAGTATAATGGAATAAAGTTTTTTAGTAAGACCGGACATAAACTGCCGGATGAAGTTGAAGATGAAATAGAAAGGTATATTTTCGATAAAGTCAGAGACAGAGATATTGTAGGAGATAAAATAGGCAGAGAGACTAAGATTGCTTATCCGGGAGATATTTATATAAAATATTTATTATCTAAATTAGATATAGATTCTTTGGAAGGTCTAAATATCGTATTGGATTTGGCAAACGGTGCTACATATAAAGTCGGACCGGAAATCTTTAAAAAGCTGGGTGCAAATGCTGTTTTGATAGCTAACGATCCGAACGGAGTAAATATCAATAATAAATGCGGTTCTACAAGTGTTAAGAATTTATCAAATAAAGTTCTCGAGACCAATGCTGATTTTGGTATAGCTTTCGACGGCGACGGCGATAGAGTTATCTTTGTAGACGATAAAGGCAAAGAGTTTGACGGAGATAAAATAATGTATCTGTTAAGCTGTTATTTAAAGGATAAAGGAAAGTTGAATAAAGATACCTTGGTACTTACCGTAATGAGTAATCTTGGAGTAAAAAAAGCTTTAAAGGCAAAAGGTATCAATATCAGTGAGACCGGTGTCGGTGACAGATACGTTGTGGAAAGAATGCTGGAAGAAGGATTTAATATCGGAGGAGAACAGTCGGGACATGTGATCATTTCCGATATCAACTCTACGGGAGACGGTATAGCTACGGCTTTACTTGTTTGCAAGGCAGCAAAAGAATATGGTAAAAACGTAACCGAACTTACAAAAGATTTGGTTATTTATCCTCAGGTACTCATAAATGCGACGGTAAATAATGATAAAAAGAACGACTATGATAAAGATGAAGTCATAGTATCTGCAATTAAAAAAATAGAAGAAAAATATGCCGGAAACGGCAGGGTTCTTATAAGAACAAGCGGAACCGAACCTTTGGTAAGAGTTATGATCGAAGGGGAAGACCAAGTTGAAATCAAAAAAGACGCAACGGTACTCGCTAAATTAATCGAAGAAAGATTAGTATAATATGTCAAATAAAACTGCAGTGATAAGCGGAGCAAGCGGTGATATAGGTATTTCTCTTGCTCATGCTTTTTATAATGAAAATTATAATTTAGTACTATTATATAATAAAAATAAAAAACCTATAGATGATTTTATTGATACTCATAAGTATAGAGATTTAGAAGTTATAGCTTTAAAAGCAGATTTATCCGATGAAAATCAAGTTGACAATGCTGTTAAAGAAATAAAGGATAACTTTAAAAATATAGACGTACTTATTAATAATGCAGGCATCAGTTTAATTAAATTTTTTGATGAAACCGGCTTAGAAGAATGGGATAAAATTTTTAACGTAAATGTTAAAAGTGCATTCATGTTATCAAAGGCATTTATTCCAAACATGATCAATAGGAAAAAAGGAAATATAATAAATATTTCTTCCATGTGGGGAATAAGCGGAGCCAGCATGGAAGTCGCTTACTCAGCTTCAAAAGCTGCTTTGATAGGTATGAGTAAAGCTCTTTCCAAAGAAGTGGGACCCAGTAATATAAATGTCAATGTAATAGCTCCGGGAGTTATCGATACGAAAATGAATAATAATCTTTCAGATGAAGATTTAGAAGTATTATCTGAAGAAACTCCTATGGGTAGGATTGGAAAACCTGAAGATGTAGCAAATATGGCAGTATTTTTAGCAAGTGATAAAGCTACTTTTATAACCGGACAAGTTATAAGTGTGGACGGCGGATTTATATTATAATCAATTTGACAATGTTCATTATAAAGTGTATATTTTATTGTAATATCAAAAATGTGTTAGGTGAAAAAAAGAATGAAAGTAAACATATTAACCGATTCTACAGCAGATTTAACTAAAGAACAAATGAATGAACATGATATCAATGTGTACCCTCTAAATATTTATTTTGGGGAAGAAGAATATATAGATGGGGTTACTATTGATCATAGGCAGTTTTTTGATAAGTTATCCAAATGCAAAGAACTTCCTACGACAAGTCAAATCCCTGTTGGACAGTTAAAGGACTTATTTTTAAAATTTACAGAGAATGGGGAAGAAGTAGTAGTTATAACATTATCAAGTAAATTAAGCGGTTCTTATAATTCTGCGGTATTAGTCAGAGACTCTTTGGATATGGACAGGAAAAGCAGAGTTCATTTAATTGATTCACAGAGTGTTACATTGGGGCTATGTAATATAGTTTTGGAAGCATGTAAGCTTAGAGACAAGGGACTCAGCGGTAAAGAAATAGAAGACGAGATCAACAGTATCAAATCCCAAAGTACACTTCTTGCTTTAATAGAAGATTATAAATATCTGGTAATGGGAGGCAGGCTTTCAAAAGCAACTGCATTCATAGGAAATACTTTGAATATTATGCCTGTAGTGGAAATCACGGGCGGCGAAGTCGTACCTATCAAAAAAGTAAGAGGAAGAAAAAAAGGTTATCAATTTATAATAGAGAAAGCACGAGAATATGGAATCGATATGTCAAAAGCTTTTTTTATGGGACATGTTGATGACGCGGAAGCTTTTAATAATTTTGAAGAATATATGTTTAATAATTTTGAAGAATTAAAGGATATTGAAATATCTCCGGTAAAAAATATCGGAGCGGTTGTCGGGACACATGCGGGACCGCACTGTGTCGGTATAGCATTTTTCAAAAATAACCAAGGGGATCATTAATGGCGGATAATAATGATAATAATGAATATAATAACAGACTCGCAACTTATCTTGGTTTAGGTTTATGTTTTGGAACCGCCTTTGGAATTATTTTTAAAAATCTTGCAATGGGTATAGGTTTAGGTTTATGTTTTGGCGTAGCATTGGGTTCTTCATTCGATAAAAAAGATAAATAAAATTTTACATTGTATATAATTTAAGTTAATATATACACTATGGATATTAAAAAATGCAACAAAAAAAGTCCTATGCGGACTTTTTTTAGTTTCTTTTTTCTTTGACTTTTGCAGCCTTACCCACTCTGTCTCTAAGGTAGTGAAGTTTTGCTCTTCTAACTTTACCTTGTCTTGTTACTTCGATTTTATCGATTCTTGGTGAGTGTACCGGGAAAGTTCTTTCTACTCCGACACCATAAGAAATTTTTCTTACTGTGAATGTTTCCTGAACTCCGCCATGTTGTTTCTTAAGCACAATACCTTCAAAAACCTGAATTCTTTCTCTTTTACCTTCAACAACTTTAACGTGAACTTTTACAGTATCACCTACGTTAAATTTAGTTACATCAGCTTTAAGGTTTTCGTTTTCAACTAGTTTTAATAAATCCATCGTTTGTGCCTCCCTTCATCTTCAAGCATTCTTACTTACTTTCTAAGCAGAGGAACACCCATAATAGTTATAGTCATCAGACTTATAGCCTAAAAAGTATATCATAACCAAAAGATTTATTCAACTTATTTTTGTTATTATTTTAATAAAATTTGCTTAGTATCAATATTTTAAGCACTTTAAGTAAAATCATCCTAATTATTATCGGGATTATGTTAAAATAAAAGAGAAATAATATCAAAAGGGGCGTTATCATGAAAAGTATATCATTAGAAAAGAAAATAGGATTTTTATTGATATTTATATTTTTGTCGGTATTTACAACCGTAAATAATGTATTTGCAGTAACTGCATATCCTTATGTAAGTACGCTGATTCAGCCTGACGGAACAAAGTTTGGTGCTTATATCAAAGGAGACGAATACTTTAATTATTATGTTGACGAATCTGATAACCTTATTTTAAAAGATAAAGAAGATGACACTTGGAAATATATAATTAATAAAAGCGGAAAATTAGATTTGGGAGAAGTAATCGGTAATAAATCTAAAAGAAACAAATCATCAAAAAAAGATATAATTAAATCTTCGGTTCTAAATAGTGAGACAAAAAAGAAAGAATATTTAAAATTGCAGGGAAAGAGTACAAATATAGAAAAGAGGCAAAATTCCAAACCTATTGATTTAACTAAAGTTCCTTTGTCTAAAAAAAGCAAGTCATTTAAAGGACTTAGTGATAACGGTTCTTCTGTAAGAGAACTTCCTATGGTTATAATAGATGTCAGTTTTCAGGATATAGAAACGGAGAATACAGAAAAGTGGTATGATACAGTTTATAACGATGCCGACGGGATAAGAGCGTATTATAAGGAAGTATCAAATAATAAGTTTACCGTTGCTCCCGTTAAGGAAACAAATACTTCTCATCCCGGAACTATAAAAGTGAAACTGGATAGAGTACATGGTAACTGGGGTAACGATTTTAATAAAAATGATTTTAGCAGAGCAATGCAGGAAATCCTCACCAAGGCAAGCTCATATATAAATTTTAACGATTATGATGTAAATAAAAATGGGATAATAGATAATAACGAACTTGCCGTAGTATTCATATTTGCGGGATATGAAGCGGCTATGCTTGATGCCGCTGGGCCGAATTATTGGGCAAGTAAAATTACATATAATATACCTTATTTAAAGGCAAATGATACGTATATAATGAATTTTGTCGGGTTTGCCGAAAAAAGAAAATTAGATAACGATCCTGATGAGAATATAAACTCTACTGCTACGCTTTGTCATGAACTGGGACACTATCTGGGACTATCCGATTTATATGATACAGATTACGGAGCAGGCAAATGGGCTGGTTGTGCAAATCTTGAATATACGAGTTTAATGGATGGCGGGAACTGGGGATATGAAAAATATGAAGGTGCTATAAATACAAAATTTATTCCCTCTCATCTCGATGCCTTTTCAAAATCAATGCTTGGGTATTATGAAAAGAGTTACATACTTAAAAATGGAAAATATATCTTAAATACCGCGTCGGATAATATGAATTATAACTTATATATAATACCGACCAATGATAAAAATAAATTTTATATCATTGAAAACAGACAGTTTAAAAACTTTGACAGAGCTCTTGGCACTTCTTATAAAAGTAGATATGGATTAGTGAGCTGTGAAGCGGGAATTGTTGTATATATGGTAGATATTGATAAATTCAAAAAATACAATTCAAATAATACCGTCAACAGCAGTTATCATCCTCCGGGGATAAGCCTTATAAGACCGAGTAGCGATAATTATGAGTTCCCGTCACCGTTTTGGAGTGACTTTATATATAATTTAAATGATCCCAAAGGGTATGATAAAGTACCTTTTATGTTTATGTGGAGCAATGACTCTTATTCAATATATCGTACTGATATAGTTATAGATACAAATACTCCTTCAAAAGATAATATGACAATCAATGTTGCTCTTCCAAAGGAAAAAGTTAGTTCGATAAAGACTAAAAATTCTGCCATTGACAGTAATGGGGGCAAAGTTTCTTTTAGAGTAGAGGGAAAGAATTTTTATGGAGATATGACACTTAGTGTATTTGATAATAAAGGGAATAAAATAAACGAGGACTGGGCTCATGCCGTAATTAAAAATGAAGATGTATTAAATATAGTAACGAGAAATGGAAATATCGAGTTTCCAAAAAACGATACAAAAGAAAATGAAGCTTATGTTGTTAGAGCTTCTTTTGACGGAGGTAAAACCTACAGTAACAAAGTATCTGATATAACGGTAAAAAATTCTTATACAAAAGAGGATGTCATCACAAACGAGGGAGTAAGCAATATAAATGATAATAAAAACAACGAAACAAATCAGGTCTCTTCCGCTAAAACTTCGGACAGCGGAGATATGGATTTATGGCTGATAATTCTCGGAGTTTCGGTTTTGGGGACTTTTGGAGTCGGTCTTAAAATCAAATATAATTCCAAATAAAATAAAAAAGAGCCTATGTTATGGCTCTTTTTATTTATCATAAACGTTTAGGATTTCGCCGTAGAATATCATATGATAATCATTGTTTCCTTCATAAAATCTTTTTTCAATATTTTCATAGTCTATTATTCCTGTAGGGTCCATTGACTGTTTGTAAACTATTTTACATTCGTAGTGCAGTTTTGCTTCGTTTATTACTGGACTTTCCACAGATTGTGCGTCGGCTAACGTAAGTCCCGTTTCTTTATATTTATCAAAGTCCCTGCCTGATTTTGTTCCCATGAATGCGATTTCTTTTTTCATTGTATCGTACTCGGGTACGCTTACAGTAAATGAGTCTGCATTTTTAATCAAATCATATGTATTCCTTGAAAATCTAACCATTACTGTCATAATGTCTTTGCCCCATACTCTTCCAACCGTCGCCCAGCCTATAACCATTGTATTTACTTTATCTTTATTTTTAACTGTGAGAAATACTCCCTTGGGAAGTTGTTTATTTAGTAAATCAAAAGCTTCTTTTGTTTCCATTTTAAATCCCTCCTTGGAATTATATTTGTTTTATAAAAATATTATAACATTTTTAATTATTTTTACATAGGCGAAAAAAGTCGAAGTTTTGATTTTTATACTTCACATTTTATAAAAAAGTGATATAATTATTCCTTGTGAGTATTTGCTCAATTAAATTTTGGGGGAAATTTATATGAAAGAAAAATTATCTAATTTAGATAAATGGAAGAAAAAATATTTGCTGGTAAGCGTAGTTTTGATATTTTTACTTAGTGCGGTATTTTTAATCGAAGCCGGCGTTCATTTAATAAATGATAAAAACGCGGAGGAGGGGTATTGGCAGAGCACGGGAAAAATAGATCCAAAGGTGGAAGCCTTTGCCGATGACATATCAAAAAAGGCAGCGAAAGTAACTACGGGGCAATATATTGAAACGGTAAAGGAATTTTCAATAAGGGATTCGAAGTATAGATATACGATGATGGTCTGGTTTAAATGGAACGGTAATAATGATCTTGATATGGCAAATCATTTTAGGATTTACCAGGGAACGATAAACAACAAAGAAATGGTAAAAGACTATCATAAAGGAAATTTAAATTATCAGTCCTTAAGGGTAGATGTTACTGTTTCCAAAGATTTCTAGACTACGAGATTTCCTCTGGAATCTCATCAGTTAAAAGTCTATTTGGAATTGGATTACACAATCGATAAGGTAAGGCTGATTGCGGATAAGAAGTATAGTTCTTATAATAGTGCACTGGATATAAACGGTTTTAAGGTCAAGAGATATAAAGTTGAAAGTAATATAATGCAGTACGATAATATAAGAAACGATCCGGAACTTAAGGATATCAATGCCTCACATGAAATCAATTCGGAAGTCGTATCGGTACTGGAAATAAACAGAGCAAACTTTGGACTTTATTTAATTTGTACCATAGCTCTTATGGGTACCTGCTTATGGGCGATAATTGCATTATATATTTGTTCTCATCATAGCGTGGATCCTCTGTCAATGCTTCCCGGGGCTTTGTTTGGTGCGGTATCCAATATTATGGTAGGGGTAAATATGCTTTCTCAAACGCTTAATCCGGGACTTATACTCTTTATAAACGTATGGGGGATAGGTTCTATCCTTGCTACGACGATATCAATAATAAATATAAATCATATAAGAAACGATTTTGGAGAAGAAGAATTTGCCAACAAATACGGAAGTATTATATTTAATATTTCCACAGTGATTTGTGTCATTGGATTTATCGTTCTTCCTCTCTGCGCTTATTTGTAATAAAATATAAAGACTCTTAGAAAGCTAAGAGTCTTTTTTATATATTTATTTTATATTCCAAAAGTTCTTCAACGAATGGTGATAAGCTGTTACGATCTACCATTATAAAAAGCTTTTCTTTTGCCCTTGTCATTGCCACATAAAACAGTCTTCTTTCTTCTGCATATAAAAAGTTTTCTTTATTTTTAAGAAGCAATTTTATGAGATTGTCGTCTGTTATATTGCAGGGGAAGCCCATTAGATTATTAAATGTATTTAGAATAAAAACATAGTCGCATTCAAGTCCCTTTGCTTTGTGTACGGTCATGAACTCGATATTCAAGTCCGGTCTTCTTACGACCTTTATATTTACTTCTTTTTCCTCATTTACCATGATTTCTACTTCATCGGTTTTTGAATATCTTAAAATATCTTTTTTATATCTTCCGAGAAGCATTACTTTACTCCCAATCGGAAGAGAATATAATTTTTCCAAGAATAGCTTTGTAAGATTATTTTTATTTGGAGAAGTTAAAAATTCTACCGAAGAAACACCTGCTCTTTTGCTTTTAAGCTCTTTTTTTATTTGATGAGGATTTTGCAGGATAAACTTATTTGATAAATTTGCTATGTTACTGTCAAATCTATAATTGTTTTCTATTAAATATTTTTTAGCTTTATAATCTCTCTCAAAATCAAAGAATATATTGATATCGCTTCCCGTGAAACGAAATATACTTTGATAATCATCTCCTACCGCAAATATTTCACTTTCCGATTTTCTGTAGATACTATCCACTAATCTCATTCTGGAAGAGGAAATATCCTGGAATTCATCTATTAAAATATATTTATAGTCTTTTAAATATAATCCTTTGTTTACATAATCCGTAGCCTTTAAAATCATGTCGTTAAAATCGATTTGATTATTGTAATATAAAATTTTTTCATATGCTTCATAAATCGGAAGTACCAGTTTATAAAAAGATTTAGACCTGATTTCCTCGGCTTTATTGTAATAGTTATCTATTTTTAATACATCTTCGCTTTTTCTTGCTGTAGTCTTCATAAGCGTAATAAAATTAGCTGCCAGTTTTTTTATGAAGGAGATATTATAGGCGAAGACTCTGGATATTTCTTCATCTATATCATCGTATGAAAAATTTCTTTTGACATTATATCTATCTAGCTCCTCATTTAGTTTATTCGCAAATTCATTATTTTCAAAGTCATAAGAATATGTAAATATGCATTTATCTTTAAAATCAGGGTAAGTATTTAAAAACTCTATATAGTAATCATAATTTTTAAGTGCTATTCTTTTGTTTTTAGGATATCCCCATATCGGCTTATTTCCGTCTTTATCGATATAAAGGTTAAATACATATAAATCGTAATCGGGAAGATAAAATCCCGAGCAGAGCTTTCTGAACTCATCTCCTAAGGGGTTTGTCATGAAGTATTCGTAATTTATCTTGTTTAAAAATAAATAGTTGGATATCACATTTTCTTCAAAGGTCATTTTATATTCATTGTCAAGGCTTATGATTGCTTTATCTTTAAGATATTTGTATTCATGTTCCTTCTTATCAAAGTTTTTAAAGGGTACATATTCATGATAGTGGTTTATGAGAAAGTCGTAGAATTCATAATACTTCCCCTTTTTAAGTCTGATATCCAGATACTGGCTGACAAACTTGCTGACTCCGTTCTTATAAAGGGTAACATCATATCCGTCTACACTGTTTATTATACTTTTACCCAGTTTATGAAATGTAAACACATCTATATCTTCATGGGTCACTCTTCTTATTCTTTCCTTAAGTTCATTTGTCGATGAATTAGTAAAGCTTAATATGAGTATATCATCTTTATCCGCTTTCCTTTTTTCAATCAGATATTTGACTCTTGCGAGAAGGGTTGTGGTTTTTCCGCAGCCTGCACCTGCAATTGCAAGTATATTTCTTTCTTCGCTGTTTACACATTCTATTTGGGCTTCATCAAGTTCTTTTTCTTCTATGTTTGTTATTAAATCAATTTGTTCATTCATAAATTTTATTATATCACTTTTATCAGTAACACAAAATAATATTTCTCATATTATATAAGTGTATAACAAATAAGAACATAAACTTAGGAGGATTTAAAAAGTGGAAGAAAGAACATGTAATACTAATACAAGAGGTGTGGAATGTCTAATTGTTGATAAGGTTTATGATGCCTGCTCAAAGAGAGAATGTATTCAAAATATGACATTTGAACTAGCGTTGAATGGAGATATCTCAGAATATACTTTCCTTTATGCACAATTCGGAGAAACCGAAGTTGAACAATATGAAGATGAACCATTCTTCACAGAAATGGATGAATGTCATGCAAGACTAAAATGTGTTGTTGCGGTTCCGATCTATGCTGTACTTAGAAGAAAATGTGACTGTTCAATAGTAGCAGTTGAAGCAAAACCTGTATGCAAGGGATGTGTACAATCAGACAACAAGATCAGAATTCCTGTAAGTACAGTTATGGACTTAAACAGAAAATTCGTAAGACAAGGCAGATTTATTCCTACAGCAGAATGCTTTGTAGAAGCTAACTGTGTAAACAGATCAGGCGGATGTCAAATATCTATGACACTTGGTTTCGTGATCGTAGTAAGTGCTGTATCTAAAGTAAGCTTAAAGGTTCCTACATTCGGATATTGTCCAATACCTGAAGAATGCAGAGAAGAAGAATGTGCACCAAACTTCTGTGAAACATTTCTTAGTGAAGATATTTCAGCATTTAGGGATTTTTTCCCATCTAACAGCTCATGTGACACATGCGAATGCGATGACTAATATCTATTTTTATTAAAACATATTATGTATTAAAAAAACGGGGGATTTTTCCCTCGTTTTTTATATAAAAGTATTTAAATAGTCCGATACATCATCAGGTATTTTGAAATCAAATTCCATTTTTGCAATACTAAGTGTTACGTAATTGATGTCTTTGTAAGTTATTATTTTTGCTACCTGGATAAATTTTGTTGAATTATCTTTATTTCCCGCTTTTTTTGTTTTGTTTTTGTACATAACAAATTCTGCATTCTTTTTTGCATCATTTGGAAGTTCTTTTATTTTCCATTCATCAAGCTTTATAGCCGTTACGAAGTCTTCCATATTGTTATGTCCGGAAATCATATCAACTCTTTTATCATCTACTATTACATCTATCCTATCGCTGTTATTTATAGTATCATCGTAATCATCTATATTAAAACCATTATTTACGTTAAATCCACATCCTGTAAATCCTATTAGTAACAAAGCTGATAATAGTATCACAAATATTTTTTTCATTTTCTTTCCCTCTTTTATATAGGTTTTATTTTAAGTTTTCAGGGTTTAGTCCTTTTAGTTCATCTAATACAAATACTCCGTTTTTTCTAATCAGTACATCGTCAAAATAAATTTCTCCGCCGCCTTTTTCCTCTGTCTGTATCAATACAAGGTCCCAGTGAAGAGATGATTTATTTCCGTTGTCGGCATCTTCATAGCAGCAGCCGGGAGTAAAGTGAATGCTTCCTGCGATTTTTTCATCAAATAGCGTATCAAGCATAGGTTCATTGATAAATGGATTTATGCCTATAGCAAATTCTCCTACATATCTTGCGCCTTCGTCCATATCAAATACGCCGTTCATTCTTTCACTGTTATTTGATGTTGCTTCTATTATTTTTCCGTCTTTAAATGTCAATTTTATATTTTCATATATAAACCCAAGGTGGTCGCTTTTTGTGTTATAAGAAATAGTTCCGTTTACACTGTCTTTGATTGGCGCTGTATAGATTTCTCCGTCAGGTATATTCATATTACCGCAGCATGGGATTGCATTCATTCCTTTTATAGAGAATGTTAAGTCTGTACCCGGACCTTTTATTCTTACCTTATCGGTTTTTTCCATTAGTTCTTTTAATTGCTCTACCGCTTTAGCCATTTTTGAATAATCAAGACAGCATACATCAAAGAAATAATCTTCAAAAGCGTCCTTACTCATCTTTGCACTTTGAGCCATTGAGCCGTTAGGATATCTTAAGATAACCCATTTTGAATTATCTACCCTTTCTCTTAGAACAGGTCTTAAAACAGATGACTGAAGCGAGATATTATCACTTGGAACGTCGCTTAGTTCGCTTGCATTATCCGAACAGCCGATACCTATATATGCATCCATTCCTTTCATTTGATATAATTCGTAGTCGTTTTGAAATTCAAGCTGTTCTTTACATACTCCCATTAAAATTTCTCTATTGATACTTGAGTCGGTAAGTTTTAAATAAGGAAATCCTCCTGCTTTATATACTTCTCTTACCAGTGCTTTTACCAAGTCTCTAGTATTTTCTATTCCTCCGGCATTTATAAGTACTTTTTCGCCTTTTTGAACGTTTGTTGAAAAAGTGACTAGATTATGTGCCAGTTGTTCTATTCTTTTATCCATAAAAAATTATGCCTCCATATATACTAATTTGTTATATATTATTTTACCATATTTTATTAATATTTATTATAGATATGGAAAAGAAATATTTTTTTTGATAGAATATAAAAAAACATAGAGAGTGGTAATATGAAAAATAATGTCGTAATAGGTAAAATATTCAATGTACATGGAATAAAAGGGGAGCTGAAGGTTCATCCATTAACAGATGATATCAATAGATTTAAAATTTTAAAAAAATGTTTTATAAAAAATAAAGAATATGAAGTGTCGGCTGCAAGAATAAATAAAGACCAAATCATCCTAAAGCTTAAAGGGCTTGATGACAGAAACGAAGCGGAAAAATTAAAAAATGAATATGTGGAAGTGCTTAGAGAAGACAGTGTGGGGCTGGAAGAAGGAGAGTATTTTATCGAAGATTTAAAAGGATTAAAAGTATTAAATGAAGAAGATAAGGAAATAGGCGTCATGTCGGATGTGCTTACCAACGCTGCCGTTGATATTTATGTATTTAAAATCGAAAATAGAGAGCAAATGCTTCCTGCTTTAAAAGAGAATATCTTGGAAATAAAAATTGATGAATATATAAAAATAAATTCCAAGAATTTGGTTTATTAGGAGATACTATGATTTTTAATGTACTTACTTTATATCCGGAAATGATAGAAGCCTATAAGGAAATCGGGATTATAGGCAGAGGCGTCAACAGCGGAAAATTACAAATCAATGCAGTAAATATCAGGGATTACTCAAAGGACAAACATAGAAGAGTCGATGATGAAATTTACGGTGGGGGAGCGGGTATGCTAATGAAAGCCGAACCTGTTTACGACTGTGTAAAAGATATAAAAAAGAATAGAGATGTTCCTGTTATTTATTTTTCTCCAAGAGGCAGGACTTTTAACAGCGAGATTGCCAAAGAATATGCAGACCTTGATGAAGTAATACTTTTATGCGGACATTATGAAGGAATAGACCAAAGAGCCGTAGACCTTTGTGTAGATGAAGAGATAAGTATAGGGGATTATATCCTAACGGGAGGACATATTGCTTCAATGGTGTTTATGGATACCGTAAGCAGATATGTAGACGGAGTTCTCGGAAACTGCGAAAGCTATCAAAACGAGAGCTTTGAAGACGGGTTATTGGAGGCGAGTCAATATACGAGACCTGAGGAATTTATGGGTATGAAAGTTCCTGAGGTATTATTATCAGGTCATCATAAAAAAATAGAAGAGTATTATAAGGATGAAGCTTTAAAGGAAACTAAAAAAAGAAGAGAAGATTTGCTTTAGCACTGAAGTATGTTGAATTATAGGGGCGCGGAGTCTGCTTGCAGGTGAAGTGCCCCGTTAAGTGATAAAAAAAGAAACCTTATTATCAAGGTTTCTTTTTATTTAGTACAAATATATTATTTTTCTTTACTTTCAAAATATTTATCTATACCGGCAGCAGCGGTTTTTCCTGCTCCCATTGCTTTGATAACTGTGGCTGCACCTGTAACGGCATCGCCGCCGGCAAATATTTCGGGACGGTTTGTAGCAGCGTCATCATCTGTATAAATCCCGCCTCTTTTATTTTCTTCAAGATTATCCGTAGTTTCTAAAATCAATTTATTTAATTTAGTACCTATCGCCATAATTACGCAGTCTACATCTATGACGTAGTTTGAGCCTTCGATTACGACAGGTCTTCTTCTTCCGGAAGCATCAGGTTCTCCAAGTTCCATCTTAACGCATTCTATCCCGCATACTTGACCTTTTTCATCTCCCAAAACTTTAACCGGATTTGTTAGGTAACGGAAGTCGATTTCTTCTTCCACTGCATGGTGGATTTCTTCCGCTCTTGCAGGTATTTCTGCTGCAGAACGACGATAAATCAAATATACTTCTTCAGCTCCCATACGCTTTGCACATCTTGCAGCGTCCATAGCAACGTTTCCGCCGCCGACAACTGCGATCTTATTTGCTTTTAAGATTGGTGTGTCGTATTCAGGTAGGTATGCTTTCATTAAGTTGATTCTTGTTAAGTATTCGTTTGCTGAACATACACCTATCAGGTTTTCTCCGGGGATGTTCATGAATGAAGGAAGCCCTGCTCCGGTACCTATAAATACGGATTCAAAACCTTCTTCTTTCATTAATTCATCAACGGTTATGGATTTTCCTATAATAGCGTTGGTTACAAACTTAACGCCTTTATCTTCAAGCTGTTTTACTTCAGCCGCTACGATTTCTTTTGGAAGACGGAACTCAGGTATACCGTAAACCAAAACTCCACCTGTCTTATGTAAACTTTCGTATACTGTAACGTCATATCCCTTGTTTATCAAATCCCCCGCACATGCAAGTCCTGCAGGTCCCGCTCCGACAACGGCAACTTTGTGACCGTTACCTTTAACGGGTTCTACCTTTTCATCTTCGTAGTTTGCAGCATGCCAGTCGGCAGCAAATCTTTCAAGACGACCTATTGCAACAGGTTCACCTTTTTTCGCATGAACACATTTCCCTTCACACTGAGTTTCCTGAGGGCAGACTCTTCCGCAGATAGCAGGAAGTGAATTTGTTTCTTTTATTATTTGATATGCTTCCTCAAATTCTCCTTCTGCGATTTTAGCTATAAAATCAGGTATTTTAACCATTACGGGACATCCTGACATGCATGGTTTTTTACGGCATTTAAGACATCTCATAGCTTCATTTATTGCCATTTCTTCAGTATATCCGTTAGCTACTTCTTCAAAATTCTTATTACGAACGTCGGGTTTTTGTTCCGGCATTGGGTTCTTTTCTTTAATTAAATTAATCATGGTAACGAACACCTCCAGTCAAACGGCAAACATGTGCCCTGTCTTCTGCTTCCTGATCGGCATAATATGTACTTCTTTGAATAAGTTCATCCCAGTCGACCAAAGAACCGTCAAATTCGGGTCCGTCAACACAAACGAATTTATTTTCTCCTCCGATGATACATCTGCAGCCTCCGCACATACCGGAACCGTCGATCATATAAGCTGTCAAAGATGCAACAGAAGGTATACCATGTTCTTCGGCAAGTTTACATACAAGCTTCATCATGATAGGCGGTCCTACTGCTACAACCTCATCATATTTATTTCCTTGTTCTATTAATTGTTTAAGTTTATCAGTGGTAAAAGCTTTTTCTCCGTAGGAACCGTCATCTGTAACCATGTATAGGTTATCTGTTCCTTTTCTGAATTCATCTTCTAAGATTACCAGTTCTTTATTTTTAAAACCGGCAATCATATCTACTTCGATACCATGATCGTGCATTCCCGTAGCAAGGGGATATGCAAGAGCATTACCCGAACCTCCGCCTACTACGCATACTTTTTTAAGTCCTTCCATATGAGTAGGTTTTCCGAGAGGACCTACGATATCCGCAAAACAATCGCCTTCTTCAAGCTGATCCATTAACATGGTTGTTCTTCCAACGGTTGCATAAATCAAATCAATCGTTCCGTCTTCTTCGTTATGTCCTGCCATTGTAAGAGGGATTCTTTCGCCGTATTCATCGGTACGAAGGATGATAAATTGTCCCGGTTTGGCTTTTCTTGCAACGAGTGGTGCATATATTACCAGCCAAGTCATATTTTCATTTAATTTTCTTTTTTCGGTAATTTCAAACATCTTCATTTTTAGCATCCTCCTTCCTTTTTATCCATGCTTTTCTTTTGCATGACTAAGTTGTCATACCTATCCATTGCAGCTTCTTCTGCTTTTGTAAATAACTCTTCGGCTCTGTCAGGGAATTTAAGTTTAAGTGAGTTATAACGAACTTCACCCATGATAAAGTCTCTGTAGCTTTGAGTTGGAGCTTGGCTGTCAATAGAAAGAGGATTTTTGCCTTCTGCTTCTAAATCAGGATTATATCTAAGTAGGTTCCAGTATCCTGAACGAACCGCATTTTTCATTTCCAGCATAGATCTGTTCATTCCTGCTTTTACTCCGTGATTTATACAAGGAGCGTAAGCGATGATAAGTGAAGGACCATCATAATTTTCCGCTTCTCTTAAAGCTTTTAGTGTTTGTTCCGGATTAGCTCCCATAGCGATCTGTGCTACGTAAACATATCCGTAAGCCATAGCGATTTGTGCAAGGTCTTTCTTTTTAACTGCTTTACCCGAAGCCGCGAATTTAGCTACAGCACCTATAGGCGTTGATTTAGAAGATTGTCCTCCTGTATTGGAGTAAACTTCGGTATCAAATACCATTACATTGATATTTTCCCCTGAAGCCAGAACATGATCAAGTCCGCCGTATCCAATATCATAAGCCCAGCCGTCGCCGCCGAATATCCATACAGACGGTTTTATAAGCATGTCTTTGTTATCGACAACGTATTTAGCATACTCGTTTGAATCAGCTATCTTTTCACATTCTTCAAGTAAAATTTTACCTGTTGTTTCCGCTGCTTTTGCATCGTTCATTGAAGCTATCCAAGCTTTTGCAGGTACACCGATAGTATCAGTTAATTTCTCAACCGCACTCTTCATTTCGTTTCTTCTGGTCTGCATTGATATAGCCATACCGAAACCGAATTCCGCGTTGTCTTCAAATAAAGAGTTAGCCCATGCAGGACCTCTTCCTTCTTTGTTTACTGTATAAGGAGTACTTGGAGCACTGCATCCCCAAATAGATGAACATCCTGTGGCGTTTGCAATGAACATTCTGTCTCCGAATAATTGAGTAATTAATTTAGCATAAGGTGATTCTCCGCATCCCGGACATGCTCCCGAGAATTCAAGAAGCGGTTGTTTGAACTGAGAACCCTTTACTGTATCTTCCTTGAACGGAAGTTCTTTTTCATCGATATTAGCAAATAGGTAATCGTAATCCTTTTGTTCTTCTTCAACTACGACTGCGTCCGCAGGAACCATTTTAAGGGCTTTATTTCTTGATGGACAAACTTCAACACATAGTCCGCAGCCGCTGCAGTCTAGAGAAGATATTCCTATTGTGAATAAATTATTTTTGACACCCTTCATTTTTACAGCCGTTCCTTCAAAGTCTTCAGCTTCGTTCTTATCAAGAACGAATGGTCTGATAACACCGTGAGGACATACATAAGAACACCAGTTACACTGCATACAGTTTTCATGTAGCCAAACAGGTACGTCCGTTGCTATACCTCTCTTTTCGTAAGCAGCTGTTCCTGCAGGGATCATTCCGTCTGCAGTTGATAAGAAAGTAGAAACCGGTTCTTTATCTCCGTTAAGAGTATTTGTCGGTTTTAAAATATTGTTTAAGTAATCTGTATGTACTTTGTCCCTGCCCACCATTTTTGCTTGAGGTGCATCATCGGGTACATCTTTCCATGAAGCCGGAACTTCTACTTTATGAACATTTTTTATACCTTCGTCTACTGCTGCAACGTTCATATCGACGATTTTCTGACCTTTTTTGCCGTAAGTCTTATTTATTGCGTCTTTCATGTATTTAGCCGCATCTTCGATAGGGATTATATTAGCAAGTTTAAAGAATGCCGCCTGAAGTACGGAGTTCGTCCTTCTTGCACCGAGACCGATTTTCTTAGCAATCGATACGGCATCGCATGTATAGAACTGAATATCGTTTTCTGCGATATATCTTTTAACTTTTGCAGGTAAGAATGTTTCAAGTTCTTCGTCATTCCATACGCAGTTAAGTAAGAAATATCCGCCCGGTTTTACATCCTGTACCATATCGTATTGATTTAGATAAGCTGAGTTATGACAGGCTACAAAATCCGCTTGTTTAACGTAATAAGTCGATTTGATAGGTTTATCACCAAATCTCAAGTGAGATATAGTTACCCCTCCTGATTTCTTTGAATCATATTGGAAATATGCCTGAACCTTTTTGTCTGTATAATCTCCGATGATTTTTACACTGTTTTTATTTGCGCCAACGGTACCATCGGCACCAAGTCCCCAGAATTTACATGCTACGGTACCTTTTGGTGCAACGTTTGGATATTCTTTTGTTGGAAGAGATAATTCGGTAACATCATCAGTAATTGATATTGTAAAGTTGTTTTTTGGATTTTCTATCCAAAGATTTTGATATACTGCTAAGATATCTCCCGGTTGTGTGTCTTTAGAACCCAGTCCGTAACGTCCTCCAACGATTTTAGCATCTTCAAATTTTGTGCCTCTTAAAGCCGAAATTACGTCTAAGTATAAAGGTTCACCGACTCCGCCGGGTTCTTTAGTTCTATCAAGTACAGCTATTTTCTTAACTGTCTTAGGTATTACATTTAAAAGATATTTACTGGAGAAAGGTCTGTATAAATGAACTTCAATGATACCTACTTTTTTACCTTTATCATTGAGGTAGTCAACTATTTCTTCAGCTGCTTCGCAAACAGAACCCATTGCTACGATTATTTCCGTTGCGTCTTCAGCACCGTAATAATTAAATGGTTTATAGTTTGTACCTATTTTTTCATTTACTTTATCCATATATTCAGCGACGATATCAGCTGTTATATCGTAAGCTGTGTTACATGCTTCTCTGTGCTGGAAGAATGTTTCCGGCTGTTCTGCAGAACCCATTGCATGAGGATGAGCAGGGTGAAGTGCTTTTTCTCTGTATGCTTTTACTGCGTTCCAGTCAACCAACTCTTTTAAATCATCATAATCCCAAACTTCGATTTTTTGATTTTCATGTGATGTTCTGAAACCGTCAAAGAAATGAACCATAGGAAGCTTACCTGCTATTGTAGCAAGATGTGCTACCGCAGCTAAATCCATTGATTGCTGTACACTGTTTGAAGCAAGCATTGCAAAACCTGTTTGACGGCATGACATAACGTCTGAGTGGTCTCCGAAGATAGACAGTGCATGACTTGCAAGTGCTCTCGCAGCAACATGGAATACTGTAGGAGCTTGTTCTCCTGCCAGTTTATACATATTAGGTATCATTAGAAGAAGTCCCTGAGAAGCTGTAAATGTTGAAGTATAAGCTCCCGCTGCTATTGCACCGTGAACCGCACCTGCTGCTCCTCCTTCAGACTGCATTTCTACGATTTTAACTTTTTCATCGAATATATTTTTTCTTCCGTCCGCTACCCATTCGTCCATGCTCTCTGCCATAGGAGATGACGGAGTAATTGGGTAAATAGCAGCAACTTCGGAAAAAGCATATGCCACATGAGCGGCTGCTGTGTTTCCGTCCATTGTTTTTAATTTTCTCACCATAATCACTCTCCTTCCCTGATGCCAAGAGCATCTCTTTGCAAGTAGTTATAATCCGGAACTTCTTGTTCAACGATTACGTTTCTTGGACACATGTACTGACATACTTCGCAGTTTTCGCATAAATCACTGTCTATAACTGCATGTGCACCTTCCATATATATTGCTTCGTTAGGGCAGTTTACTTTACAGTCTTCACATCCGATACATGCTGAGTCACAAACTGCTGCTTTATCTTCGTAATCTTCTGTTGAAGAACATGGAACCAGTTTTGTTCCTTTGTATGGTACCATAACGATTAAATCCTTAGGGCAAGCATATGTACAATCTTTACAACCTACGCATTTATCAGGGTCTACTTTAGCAGTACCGTCTACAACGCTTATTGCATCGTATCTGCAGACTTTTGTACAGTTACCCTGTCCCGTACATCCCGTTGTGCAGATATTATAATCTTTTGGATTAACTTTAGCCACTGCTTCCGCACAGTCCGTAATCCCTAAATTTTCATAAACTTCACTTGCTTTTTTGCCTCCGTTACATTTTACAAATGCAACTTTGTCTTTAAGCTCGGTTAAATCATGCATTGTGTCTATGATGATTTTTTTCTTACATTTTACTGTACATGCTACACATCCCACACATTTATCATAGTCAATAACAGCATGATTATCTATGATATCTATAGCTCCTTCGGGGCACGCTCTAACGCAGTCCGAACATGCAATACATCCAAATCCGCAGATTTCTCTTGTCTTCTCGTCATCTTCTTCTTTTGAAGAACATGGGATAAAGTTTGTTGCGTCTCTAGGTATCATAGTAATAATATTTTGAACACAGCTTTCTGCATTTGCACAAGCTCCGCATCCGCTGCATTTTTCTTTATCGATTATTACTCTTCCGTTAGAAAGTGTCATAGCATCAAATTTACAAAAATCGATACATGAACCAAGTCCGACACATCCGTCTCTACATTCTCCTCTTTTAAATCCAAGGTTTACTGCTTCAGCGCAAGATTTCAAGTCCTTAAATCTTTCTTTACCGGCAGAATCCCCGTTACAGAGAATAAAGGCTACTTCATCTTTAACTTCCACAGACTCGGTGCCCATAACTTTAGCAATTTCATCTACTTTATCTTGTGTGCATGCAGGACAAAGCGCGACACTTGCTCCGTTTGCAATAGCTTCGGCACATTCCTGACATGTATCTTTACCACATCCGCCGTAACCACCGCAATTAACGCCCGGCAGAAGCTCTAATATTTTTTTAGCTGCTTCTCCAGCCGCATTATGATTGGTACTCATAATGAATTCCTCCTTTACCTTTACCTACTAAAACTTACTTAAAAATTACAAGGATTATTTTTAATAAAAGTCTAATTTAATCTTACTATCAAGGGTGGTAAAAGTCAATTAAAAAACCGATTTTCCTAAGCTTAGGGATATTTTGTAATTGTGCTTTAATATAATGATGAAACCCCTTTTTATGTTTATTTTTGTTTGTTTATTTGTAAATAAAAAAGTTATTTATAGACTTTATAAAATTAGACAGCATAAATATCTGACTTGTTAAAGTAAAGTGTAAAATGATAAAATATAATTATTAAGTAATAAACATTTAAATTATTAGAGTGGAAGAGTAAAATTATAAAACTGAATTAATAAATATTTCAATTAAAATTAAATTTAAAAGGTTTATATAAAAAAAGAGAATATTTAATAATTCTCTTTTTTATAAATTTTATTAAAGTAAAGTTTTATTTTATGTTTATGATCTATTTAATAAATATTATTAGAAAATTTCATCTTCTGCTCTTCTCACATACATTTCTTCAAGTTCTCTTTTATGGTAAAGGTATCCTTCATCATCATAATACCTTGCATTCATTGGGCATTTTTTTATACAGGCACCGCATTTGATGCATATTCCATTGTATTTTCTTATATCAACTTTATCGATGGAACCCATGGGGCAGACTTCTGCACATAATTTACAGTCATTGCACCTATGGTTTACTTTGGGTAATACTTTTCTTATATCTATTTTATTACCGTTTCTGTCTCTTGGTGTGTAATAAGGTCTTATGGGGTCTTCTCCATTTACTTGTATAGGTTTTTCACTGTATGTATCTAAACTGCTTATTCTCTTGATAATCAAATCTAACATTTTATCCATGATTTTAAAATCTTCATTGTCCGGTCTGTTCTTTGCCAAAATATTTGAAAAAGAATGTTCTCCGACAAAGGCTCCCGCCGCAATGGAGTGAAAATTATTTTTTTCTAAAATGTTTCTCAGTTCTATAAGTGCATCATCGTAATTCCTGTTTCCGAATAAAACTACGGGAACGCATAAAGCGTTATCTCCGCTTATATTATTTGTTAAAAATGGAAGCAGTACATTCGGTACTCTTCCTGCATAAACCGGAGTAGCAAAAATTACCAGTTCGTCATTTTTAAAATCAATAATTTCTTTTCTTTTTTCTTTGGGTGTGAAATTTACAATTCCTAAGTCGATATTTAATTTTTTAGAAATATTCTCGGCTATATATTCCGCTGTTCTTTTTGTAGTGTCTGTTGCGCTGAAATAGACTGCATAAACTTTATTTATTTTCATTTTAATTACCTATATAACCTTTTTAAAATATAACATATCGATAAGCTTTGTGCCGTCTTCGTACATTTCATGGTCATAATTATCTATGAAGAAATTTCTTTTTCTCATAAAATATTTAAATCCAAGGTTTTCATAAAAGGATATTATCTTATCGCATTCTCCCGTTCCTAATATTATAATTGAAGCTTTGTTCTTATAATGCTCAAAAATAAATTTAATCAGTTTGCTTCCGTATCCTTTTTTCTGAAATTGCTCATATATGGATATATTTTTTATTTCATAAATTTTATTAGCTAATCTTAAAATCGTTATTTGTCCTATTAATTCATTCTCTTCATAGCAAACGAACATATCTGACTTTTTAAGGTATTTATTTATCATATCTTCATCTTCGTCTCCTAAATATAATAGATCCATAAATCGTTCTTTTTTTGATTTGACTTGCTTTATTTTCACTTTAATAACTCCAAAATTTAAATATTATACTATTATTATTCCAAGAAGTTTTGCAAGCTCCATAGCCTGCATTTCACTTACTTTTGCACCCTTTATCTCCGAGAAATTATCCGATAATATGATACCGTCTATAAAACTATCTGAAAAATCAAGTCCTTTTAAACTTGTTTTAAAAAAGTTTGACATAATAAATTTGCAAAAGTTTATATCGAGTTTTCTTATTTTGCATTCACTGAAACCCGCATTAGAGAAATCACTTTCATTTAAAATTACATAGTCAAAACTTGTAAGGTCAAAATTAGCATACTTAAAATTACAATCCTTTATTAAGGTATCTTTTATTATTGATTTGAAAAAATCTGCTCCGACTCCTTTTGAAAGTACAAAATGTACCCTTGAAAAATACCCTTCGTTAAAATCACTGTTGGAAAAGTCACAGTTTTTAAATAAGACGTCTACAAATCCTGATTTTTTAAATGAACACTCTAAAAATCTGCAGTTTTCAAAAATCATATCCGAAAAATTGAGTTCTGAAAAATCTTCATTACTATATACTTGGTCTTTGATATATTTATTTTCTACATCCAAGTCTTCGTCTTTTGCGTCTATAGCCAAGGTATAAAAATCTTCGATTATTTCAAGGTCGTTTATGTTTAAATCTAATTCTTTTGTTTTCATAAACATATAATACTATGTTTGAGTTTTTAATACAAATATAATCAATAAAAAAGTTTACTTAATTAAGTAAACTTTAAAATAGAGTAAGCTGTTCTTTTTTATATCTTTTTATAATAAATTCATCTATTTGACTGTGGTCGTACATAATATCATTTTTATTGCATTCATCTTTAAAAGCTTTCCACAGAATTTCTTGATTGGGGGATGAACACCAATAAGTATTGCCAAATTCTTTTATATACCTGCTTTTAATTCCCGGGAAATACTCGTCCAGTTTTTCGTAAAAATAGTCTCTTTGATTTTCTCTTAATGATACCGCAAAGTTGGGAAAAGTATATACCCAGTTTGCACCGCATTCTTTAGCTTCTTTTATAATCGAAGTTATATTTTCTTTTGTATCGTTTATAAAAGGCAAAGTTGGAGTTAAGAGTACACCTACATTTATATCCTTTCCGGATAATTTTTTTATTGCCTCAAACCTTCTTTTGCTTGAGGGGGCAAAAGGTTCTATTTTTTTAGTGATTTCATCATTTGCTGTAGTAATGGTTATATTTACAGTTACGCTTGAATGAGTTGCAATCTTGGATAATATATCTATATCTCTTGTTACCAAATCGGATTTTGTTATTATGCTTACTCCGTACATATATTTATCGATTATTTTCAGAGCTTCTCTTGTGACTTTTTCAACTTTTTCAAAAGGATTATAGGGGTCACTCATCGCGCCTGTCATTATGATTCCTTTTTTCTTTTTTGCTCTTAGCTCTTTTTCCAGTATCTCTAGAGCATTTTCTTTTAAAACGACTTCGTCAAAGTTTTCAATGTTATAACAGTTGCTTCTGCTGTCGCAGTATATACATCCGTGTACGCAGCCTTTGTATAAATTCATATTATAATTTGAATTGAACCATCCATGTTCTTTATAGCCTGAGAGTATAGTTTTTGCAGGTATTTTTTTCATATTTCGTTCTATCAGCCTTTAAGTTTTATTTTTTATAATTATATAATAAAAGCACAGGTTTTATCTGTGCTTTTAAAATTATTTAAATAAATTTTTTATTTTATTCTTTGTATCATCAAAGAAATCTTCTATTTTGTCTAAATCTATTTTAGATTTTACAGTGTTTGCTAGTTCCTTTATTTCTTCATCAGGAAGATCCACTCCCAGTAAATCTTCGATTGTCTTTGTAGGTTCTTTCTTTAAATTTTCTTTGAAGTTTTCATCTTCTTTTGCTTTTTTTATTATTGCCTCAATTTTTTCTTTTTTGTCATTTGTAAAATCTTTTGATTTATCTATAAATTCTTTTGTCTTATCTTCCGTCTTATTATAGAATTCGCTGTCTTTTACTTTTTCTTTGTATTCCTGAACCTTATCTTTTGCATCATCGAAGTATTCTGAACCTTTATCTATAAGTTCTGCGGTTTTTTCTTTTGATGTTTCTATTATGTCTACAATCTTATCTTTCGTTTCATCTTTCATTTTTGATATCCTCTATTCTTTATATTTAATTTAATTCTATGTAATTAATTTTTTTTTGTAAATAAAATTATTTTTATACTCAAATACTATTTTAAATATTTGTTTTTAATAAATTCCAAATCATCATAAAGAAGGTCTTGTTTTGTCATAAAGAATTCATCCATCTTTCCTCCGTGATCAAAATAATCCATATATATTGCTGCTTTTGTAAGAACTCTGTCTTCCATTATATCTTTTCTTGCTTCCAAGTTAGCAATCGCTATTGTCATAAATAATTTATGCATTCCCATTACAGGATGTTTTGGGTCATGAAGGAGGATATCTGTAATTTCACCCATAGATAGTCCGTCTTTTAAAACTTCGTAAGTATTGTTTACTTCTTCTTTAATTAGCTTATAACTATTATCTGCATTTATCTTCATATTAAATCACTCCTTTTCCTATATTATACTTTAATTTTCATAAATTACTACTATTATAAAAAAAAATTTGATATAATCAAAATATTAAAGATAATGGGAGGCTAAAAATGTCAAATAATATGGTAGCGGATCATGCGATAAGGCCTGTGGAAAATGATACGATCTTTACAATATCAGCCAAAGCTAGCGAGGCGGTTTTAAAATATGGTGCAGAAAATGTTATAAATTCTTCTATGGGTGTGTTGCTTGAGGATAACGGAGATTTTGTTGCATTTGAAAGTGTATATAGTTATTTAAAAGATTTGGATAATCCTAAAATTGCTGCTTATGCGAGTATAGAAGGAGATAATGACTTTTTACAAGCGGTAAAAAAGGCATGCTTTAATGAGCATATGCCAAATGCATATATTAAAGCGGTTGCAACTCCGGGAGGATCGGGTGCTATTCATCATGCTATATTTAATTATACAAATATAGGAGACAGTATACTGACTTCCGGTTTATATTGGGATCCATATAATACAATATGCTTGGAAAACAGCAGAAAATTAGATACTTATAACATGTTTAATGATGATGGAGGACTTGATATAGAAGCATTTAAAGAAAAGTTCGATTATCATTTAAATAAACAAAAAAGACTTCTTACAATATTCAATACTCCTGCTCATAATCCGACCGGATATTCGATTTCAAATGAAGAATGGGATAAAATAATAGATATTTTAAAAGCAGGAGCAGAGAATAAGGAGAATAAAATAATTATTCTTGTTGATGTTGCTTATATAGATTTTTGTGATGAAAAGTTTGACAGACGTTCATTTATGGAGAAATTTGCGGGACTTGAAGAGAATATTTTGGTATTATTTGCTTTTTCGGCTTCAAAGGGATATACGATGTACGGACTTAGAAACGGAGCACTTCTTTGTGTAACAAGCAAAGAAGAAATAGCAGAGGAATTTTTCTATACTAACCTTCATTCAAACAGAGGGACCTGGTCCAACGGAACAAAAGGTGCGATGAGAGTCCTTACGGTTATAATAAATGATGAAAAAGTAGGTAAGCCTTTCTATGAGGAAAGGAACCATTATGTAAAACTTCTCAGAAGAAGAGCCGATGCATTCTTAGAGGCGAGTAAAGAAGCTGATTTAGAACTTTATCCTTATAAAGATGGTTTTTTTGTATGTATACCTTGCAAAAATCCGTCAAAGGTATCACAAAAGTTAATGGAAAAGAATTTGTTTGTAATCCCTCTTCAGACGGGGCTTAGGTTTGCGGTCTGTGCGGTAAGCGAAGAAAAGTGTATGAGCGCTCCTAAAAAAATAAAAGAAGCTTTAGTTGAGTGTGATGAATAATCAAATTAAAAGAGAGAGTAGTTCTCATAGGAGAGCTGCGCCTAAAAAAACAATTAGCCGGAGTAAGAAACGGCGAAGTGTTAACAAAAATCCTAGGATAAGGAGCTCTTCGGGTAATGTTACTGTAAGGTATGATGAATTCGGTCGTCCGATCAGAGTAAGAAGAGTAAAAAAGAGAAAATTCAGAAGAAGAATAAAAGAAGTTATAATTATTGTTTTTCTTTTATTGATCGCATGGGGTATTTTTGTTGTGGTTAAGTATAAACCTTTTAATACCACTACGATAAATAATGTAAAACTCAGAGGAGTTTTAAAAGAGCAGGTCGTTTTTGAAGGACCGGATAGTGAATATATACAAACCGGAAAAACATATAGATTTAAAGTCAAGGATATGGTAAAGGATATCTTTAATACTAAAGTAACCGAAGATATAGACGGCAAATTAATAAAAGTAAAAGTTACAACAAACGGTGTTAAAGATTATGTGGATATAAAGAACAACACCATAAAAGTAAGCGATAGAATTTTAAGCGGTTCGAGGGTCGATGTAATTGTAAGTTATAATGGCTTAAATAAATCATATAGTTATAGTATAAAAGATAACTTAAGTGAGGAAATAGGTAAAAATATGATTATAACTAATCCTAATGAATATGATGCTGTCGTAAATAAAACCAGACACTTGTCCAGTGATTATAAACCTAAGGATTTGGTAGAGGCAAATGTCGATTATGCTCAGTCAAATTTAGCAGTAAGACCTCTTAGGAAAGAAGCTGCTAAGGCATTGGAAGACCTTTTTGCGGATGCAAAACAAGCAGGCTATGATTTTTATGCTTTAAGCGGGTTTAGGTCTTATAAAATGCAGGTTGATGTGTATAAGAATAATATAGCTCAGTACGGAAGTGAAGAAAAAGCTAATTTCTATTCCGCAAAACCGGGAGAGAGCGAACATCAGCTTGGGCTATCCATGGATGTAACAACTAAAGAAGTAAACTTTAAATTGACCGAAAGCTTAGGAGATACCGAGGCGGGGAAATGGCTTGAGGATAACTGTTATAAAAACGGATTTATAATAAGATTTCCCAAAGGAAAAGAAAAGATCACCGGATATAGTTATGAACCTTGGCATGTAAGATATGTGGGAAAAACTTTAGCTAAAGTGATACACGATAACAATTTAACATTAGAGGAATATTTTGAAGAAAAATAAAAAAGAATTCAGCACAACTTATGTTTATAAAACAGACAAAAAGTACGAGGGAGAAAATGTATACTATTTTTTAGAAAATGAGTACGATTATTCTTCTCGTACTTTTAGATATATCATACGTGAAGGCAGGCTTCTTATTAACGATAAAGAGGCTATGTTTGTAGATGTATTAAAAGAAGGGGATATAATCAAAGTATCTTTTCCCGTAGAGGAAGCTGATGCTCCTTCTACCGATATGAAAATTGACATTATCTATGAAGATGATGATATAGCCGTAATAAATAAAAAGCCGGGAATGGTAGTTCATGTAACGAAGTCACATCCTTTGGATACACTTCAAAATGCAATATATCATAAGTGGGAATGTGAAAATAAACACTTTAAAACTAGGTTTGTAAACAGGCTGGATATGGATACTTCCGGAATTGTTGTAATAGCAAAGAACAAATATATTCATCATTTTATACAAAATCAAAGCATAAATAATGAAATAGATAAAAGGTACGTTTTAATTATAGAAGGTGTAATGAACAAAAAAGAGGGATATATAAACGCTCCCATAAAAAGGGCTGAAGGACATCCGCTTAAAAGAATTGTTGACAGTGACGGTAAAGAATGCATAACGAAGTATAAAGTTATAGAGGAATTTAAAAATCATTCTTTGGTAGAAGCAAGGCTTATTACCGGAAGGACACATCAGCTCAGAGTTCATTTTTCTTATATTGGACATCCTATCCTCGGAGACAGTTTATATAACGAAAATAAAAGTGAACTGATTTCTCATCAGGCTTTGCATGCAAAGAGCATTTCTTTTGTTCATCCGAGAGAAAACAAGCTTAGGACCTTTGAAGCCGAGCTTTGTGATGATTTTAAATATGCTTTGGAAAGATTAAAAAAGAGTTAAAAACATTGAAATTTAATATTTGAGGTATATAATAGTAAAAGTATTAATTTTCGGGAGGAAATGTGATTTGAGTGCTGCTAAAAAGAAGAATTACTTAAAGGGAGCCGCCGTGCTTGCCTTTGGAGGAATAATAGCGAAATTTTTAGGTATGTTTTTAAAACTGCCTTTAGTAAGAATATTAGGCGACTTTGGGATGGGTTTATACGGGAATGCGTATCCGGTATATACATTCCTTCTTGCAATATCTGTAATAGGACTTCCTGTTGCCATATCAAAAATGGTTTCCGAAAGGATTAGCCTTGGGAAGTACGACGGAGCTTATAGAGTATTTAAGGTTGCTATTTTAGCATTAGCGATTATTGGTGCTATATGTTCCAGTATAATGTTATTTGGAGCTCATTTCTTTATATCCGTATTCAAATGGCATCCTGATACTTATTATTCCATACTCGGTTTAGCTTTTGCACCTCTTTGTGTATGTATACTTTCATCGTTTAAAGGTTTCTTCCAAGGTATGCAGAACATGACTCCCCCGAGTATATCTCAGATAGTCGAGTCTATAACCAGGGTAGTTGTAGGTCTTGGACTAGCGGTATTCTTATATAATAAATTAGGCGTCGCTTTTGGTGCCGCAGGTGCTACATTTGGTGCTACCGCAGGTGCTTTCGTGGCGAGTTTCTTCCTGTTCCTGTGCTTTTTAAAAGTAAGACCTAGGCTTAAAAGACAGATAAGCAGGCAAACAAGCAAATCAACTGAAGATGCAAGAACAATTTTAAAGATCCTTGCTTCTATTGCAATACCGATTACTCTTGCATCTTTAGTTACTTCTTCCATGAATTTAATCAATTCCTTTACGGTTTCTGCCTTTCTTCAAAAGGCAGGATTTAGTGTAAATGAAGCGACGGTGCTTTGGGGACAGCTTTCACAAAGGGCACAGACAATCATAAGTATCCCTCTTATTTTATCTTCTTCTCTTGCGGCAAGTCTCGTTCCGACAATAAGTGAATCCTTTGTAAAGAAAGACTTGAAGCAAATAAGGCAAAAGACCTTCTTAACATTTAAAGTAGTTTTGATGATAGCTCTTCCTTGTATTGCGGGACTTGTTGTAATGTCAAGTGAAGTGACTACTTTATTGTTCGGTGATGCAAATGGGGCTAATATGCTTAGGATTTTGGCTATAGGAATTGTATTCACAATGATTTCAACAACGATGCAGGGGATTTTACAGGGGATCGGACTTCTTAATACTCCCGTCAAAAACTTAGCTATTGGATGTGTTATAAAACTTATTTTGAATGTAGTATTGATACAAATCCCTTGGCTTAATATTTACGGAGCTATACTCGGAACTCTAGGTGCGGACTTGGTCGTTGCCAGCCTCGACTACAGAGCGATAAAAAAATTCCTTGGTTCCACTTATGGAGGTCTTGGTATGGCATTTATCAAAAACTTGTTTTGTGCGGCTGTCATGGGTATAGTTTGTTTCTTTGTAAAAACATTCCTTGCAGGCTTTCTCGGTAACAGTATATTGACCGTAGTCGTTATATTGGTTGCCATGGTGGTATATCTTGCACTTATTTATATAACAAGGGTCCTTAATATAGAAGAAGTAAGAAGTGTTATAGGAAAATAATAATGAAAGCTACAAATAAAAATACAATAAGCGAGATAACCAATAAATACGATTTTAGATTTAAAAAGGATTTGGGACAAAATTTTCTTACAGATGAAAATATAGTTTTAAAAATAGTAGATGCACTTGAACTTAAAGAAGATGAAGTAGTTCTTGAAGTCGGTCCCGGAATGGGAAGTCTGACTCAAAAGCTTGCAGAAAAAGCGTATAAGGTATATGCGGTGGAAATAGATACCAGAGCTGTAAATATGCTCGAAGAAACTTTAAGCGGATATGAAAATATAGAGATTATAAATAAAGATATATTAAAGACCGATTTAAGTGAAATACTTGAAGAGGCATTACAAGAAAATAGAAAAATCAAATTCATATCTAATCTTCCTTACTATATTACCTCACCTATTTTAATGAAGGTTTTGGAAGATAAAGTAAAGTTTGAAAATATCGTTGTAATGCTTCAGAAAGAAGTTGCGGTAAGGCTAAATGCAAATGTGAATACAAAAGATTATTCTTCATTTACCATAGCGGTTGATTATTATGCAGAAGTCGAAAGACTTTTTAATGTACCAAAGACTGTTTTCGTGCCTATGCCTAAAGTGGATTCCACTGTTTTAAGGGTAGTACCAAGGAAAGAAAGTAAAGTTAATGTAGATAACGAAGAAATGTTTTTTAAAGTAGTTAAAGCTGCTTTTATGAACAGACGTAAAATGGCTTTTAATTCTCTTGCCAACGGACTTTCTTTGAATAAAGATTTACTTAAGGATGCTCTTATAAATGCAGGGCTTGATGAAAAAGTCAGAGCGGAGAATATAACAATAGAGCAGTTTGCTGAATTATCAAATGAAATAAATAATATAAAAAAATAAAAAGAGCTTTAAGCTCTTTTTTTATTTCTATTGTTTTTAATTTTTTTACTGTTTGGTTTGCTTTTTCCGCTTTTATTTGTAAGTTTCTTTTTATGTACTTTAGCTTTTTTATTTGGTTTGGTATTTTTATTAAATTCTCTTTTTTCGAATACCAAACAGTCTGGAGACGTTCCGATCAGGTCAGTTCTTCCTATTTTTAATAAAGCTTTTTTTACTCTTTCTTTGTTCTCCGGTTTGTAATACTGCATTAACGCTCTTTGTGTCTGCTTTTCTTCGTATGTTTTGGGAACAAATACTTTTTCGTTAGTTAAGGGATTTTTCCCTGTATAAAACATACATGTAGATAATGTTCCCGGAGTAGGATAGAAATCCTGAACTTGTCTCGGTCTTAAATTATGCTTTTTAAGATATACCGCAAGCTCTACCGCACCTTCAATAGTACATCCGGGATGTGAAGAAATGAAGTAAGGAACAAGGAACTGATTAAGCCCCATTTTTTTGTTTGCTTTTTCATATCTGTCAACGAATTCTTCGTAAACTTCTCTTCCCGGCTTTCCCATTTGTTTTAAAGTTTTATTGTTTATATGCTCGGGTGCGATTTTAAGCTGACCGCTTATATGGTATTTTACCAATTCATTAAGTACTTTAGGGTCTTTTTCCAAAAGCAGATAATCATATCTTATACCGCTTCTTACAAATACCTTCTTTACACCTTTTACTTTTCTTGCTTCTCTGAGTACATCAATAAATTCACTGTGGTCAACGTCTATATTCTTACATGGGGTAGGGGATAAACACGTTTTATTAAATCCTACACATGTTCCATGTTCCATTTGTTTTTTACATGACGGATGTTTGAAGTTCGCCGTAGGACCTCCTATATCGTGTATATAGCCTTTATATCCCTCTAAGGTAGTTAAGAGCTTGACTTCAGCAATGATGCTTTCTTTGCTTCTTGATTGGACCATACGCCCCTGATGAAATGTAAGTGCACAAAATGAGCAGTTTCCAAAACATCCTCTGTTTGATGTGACGGAGAACTCTATTTCTTTTATTGCCGGGATTTCTTTTTTATACATAGGGTGAGGTTTCCTTGTATATTCTAGTCCGTATACTTTATCCAACTCTTCTCTGTTTAAAGGCATCATTGGGGGATTTTGAACGAGATAATTTTTATCCATGAATTGTATCAATGTCCTTCCCGTTATAGGATCCTGGTTTTGATACTGAGCTTTAAATGCCTTATTATATTTTTCCTTGTCTTCATTTACTTCTCTGAAAGAAGGGATTATCAAAGAATTTTCTATATTTTCGATTTTGTTTGTGATATAGCATGTTCCTCTGACATCTTTAATGTCTTCAAGATGTTCACCGTTTCTAAGTCTAATTGCTATTTCGCCTAAGACCTTTTCTCCGCTGCCGTAGGTAAGCATGTTAGCTGTGGAATCCGTTAAAATAGAACGCCTTACTTTATTATCCCAATAATCATAATGGGCAAATCTTCTAAGACTTGCTTCTATTCCTCCGATAATGATATTGACCTTTTTATAAGCCATTCTAATCATATTGGAATATACTATTACCGCTCTGTCCGGTCTTTTATTTGCTTCTCCGCCTTCGGTGTAAACATCGTCGTTTCTCTTTTTTTTCGATGCGGTATAATGATTTACCATGCTGTCTATATTTCCGCTGTTTACCAAAAATGCATATTTAGGTCTGCCGAGGACTTTAAATGCTTCTTTATCTTTCCAGTCCGGCTGGGGGATAACTCCGATGTTAAATCCCAAACTTTCAAGATGTCTTCCTATAATTGCGGTACCGAAAGATGGGTGATCTATGTATGCATCTCCTGTAACGATTATAAAATCCAGCTGGAAAATATTTTTTCTTTCCATTTCTTCTTTGGTTGTTATTAAAAATTCTTTGTTTGTTTTCATATCAGTTTTCCCTTAAACAGTATAGTAAGAAATTGTTATCAAATATTACATCCACCTTTTTTTCATCTATTAAGTATGAGATGAATGCTTTTAATGTCCCTTCCACCAAATGATACTGTACATAATTTATTTCTATATTATAATAGTCAAATACTTTTTTTGTAATGACATTTAAACTTAATGGTCTTTTTAAAATGTCCAACAGCAAGTTTATTATTTCAAATGTCTTATTCCTGTTTAATTCGATTAGATTTTTTAAGTTACTTGAAGCTTCTGCATGTGTAGGGATAAAAAATTCTCCTTTTAATGTTTCAAGATAATCAAGTGTCTTTAAAAACTTTTTTATATCATAAATAGTAGCTATGTGATATTTATTTAATACTTCCTTTGGAAATAAGCTGTCTCCTATGAAATATACATTGTCATCTGTCCTCACACCTATCATATCATAGCTGTGTCCGGGCAGATTGATTATTTCAAGTCCCGCTGGAATATCCTCAAAGTCTGCGGAAGCGTCACTTGGTTTTGCCATTAAAAATTTCTTTTGAAGCCTTTTGGGTGGATATGCTCCGTAAATAAATGCCGGTTCTAAAATTGTATATTTGGTAAAAGCATGTTCTATTTCATTTGTGATTATTTTACATTCTGTTCTCTTTTTTAAAGTTTCATTGCCGCCTATATGATCTGCATGGGAATGTGTGTTTATTATTCCCTTGAGTTCCCATCTTTTTTCATCTAAGATTTTTAGTACCTTTTTCGCATAGTCTTTTCCGTTACCGGAATCTATCAAATATATTTTATTATCGTCGTATCTGTAAAAACCTATTTTATTGGGTGAGTCCATATAAAAAGTATTATTACCTACTTGAATTAATTCGTACATTTTTTTTACCTTAAAAATATTCTTAAGCTATTCTAACATAAAAATATAAAAAGACAAAAAAAGAAAGGCATTTGCCTTCCTTTTTTATGTAAGTAAATTATTTTCTGTTTGCAATATGATGAGGTCCCATAGAATCAGGAGCAGAATATTTTTCTCTTCTTAGTTCATATAATTCATCAATAACATTTTGTGGAATTGTAGCTTTTTCTACGATACCCATTGCTCTTGCTGCGAATTCCTGTTGTGCGATGAATTCTAAGCTTTCCATTCTGTAGTAAGCTGTAAGAACATCAGGACCGAATGTTACAGCACCGTGATATCTCATTAATACTGCGTCATGGTATTCTACATAATCTTCGATATCTCCGCAGATTTCGAATGTTCCGGGTAAGCCATATTTGATTACAGGGATTTCTCCTAAGTTAAGTGCAGCTTCTGTACAGATTGGTTTATCCAAAGGCATATTAGCCGCCGCAAATACTGTTCCGTATAGTGGATGAGCATGAACTACTGCATTTACGTCAGGTCTTAATTCATATATTTTGTAATGAAGTTTGAATTCACTTGTGCCTTTCCATGGACCGTTTTCTTCTACTAATTTACCGTCTTTATCTACTATACACATCATGTCAGGTGTCATGAAACCTTTGCTTACTCCTGTTGGTGTGATTAGGAAGTTACCATCATCTAATCTTATTGAAATGTTACCATCATTTGTAGAGCAAAGTTGTCTGTCGTACATTTTACGTCCTACGTCACAAATCGCTTCTCTTAATTCTTGAATATTTTGACTCATTTTTTCCTCCTTGAGACATATAAATCTTTATTTAAACGTATTATATACTATTTAAATTTAATTGTAAAGTACTTTTGGTCACTTTTTTTATTAGTGTTACATATGTCACCCAGTGTTAAGTTTTAACAAAATTTATTTTGTTAAATATTTCATATAAAGTGCTTTAAAGCCTTATATAATAAGGAATAGAAAGGTTATGACAAAATGGTAGTAACGTTTACTTATTGACATTTAAATTTTTTTTAATTATAATTAGTTAAAATAATTATAAGAGCTATTTATGGGTAAGATAGATAGTTTAAGGAGGAGATACCAATGGCAGATTTAGAATTTAACAAGGATCTTATATTTTTTGATGTGGAGGCTGACAGTAATTTAGATGCACTTGATAATGTTGCACACAAATTATTAGATCTTGGTTATGTAAAAGAAAGTTATGTAGAAGCAGTAAAAGAAAGAGAAAAAGTATTTGCAACAGGACTTCCTGTAGAAAACTTTGCAGTAGCTGTTCCTCATACAGATGTTGAACATGTTAACAAACAAAGTATTTGTGTTGCAACACTTAAAAAACCTGTAACATTCGAAGTTATGGCAGGTGCCGGAGAAAAATGTGAAGTTTCAATTTTATTCATGTTAGCATTAAAAGAACCACATCAACAATTAGCTATGTTACAAACAGTTATTTCTCTTATCCAACAAGAAGATAAACTAAAAGCAATTTACGAATCAAAAGATAAAGATTTAATTTTAAAAATTGTTGAAGAAGAATTAGCTAAACAAGCAGAAGAAGCGTAAGAAATAAATATAGTTAATTAGAGATTTTCTCTAGGAAAAAGGAGTTAGACGTATAATGTATTTAATAATAGTTGATTTCATGATGCATATGTCTTTTGGTAAACATTTATATTTTATAGTTGAATGGATAACCGAACATGTGTATTTAGTAGGATTTGCAGGATTTTTATATGGATGTGTACTGTTCTACGGTACGGTTTGTGCCAAAAAATACATACCTAAAGATTTTAATGATTTTGTATTCAGTGAAAGTGCGAAAATTTTAAAACAGGATTCATCGTTAAGCATCGATGAACTTTCAAAACAAATTTATGCTAAGTGGGTGGAGCACGTTCCAAATCTACCTAAAAAATACAAAGTTCCCACAAAAAAAGGTTTTTGGATTGAAAAGCCTACTGTAAAGACTTTGGAAGAAGATTTAAATATAAACAGACAAAAAATAGTTACAATGTTTAAATCCAATAAAAAAGAGAATGAAGTAGCTGAAAGTAAGTAAGTATTTAAATCAAATACTTTTAAAATTGTAAATTGAATATCAACTGCAAATACTTAGTATGTCATGATTGCTTTTTTATTATTTAGTTCATAAGTATTTAAATCAAAAGAGAAAAATAAATTTTTATTTTTCTCTTTTTGTGTAAATATATTTAATTAAACAGGGAAGTCGAATATCTCTTTTATTATATGGTAAATCGCGTCTTGGTTATTAGAATATGGAACTATCATATCAGATACATCTTTTAAATCTTTACATGCATTTTTTACACATATCCCAAGTCCCGCATTTTTAATCATTTCAATATCGTTTCTTTGATCTCCCACTGCAATAATATTATTTTTACTGACTTTATAACTGTCTGCAATTACTTTTAATGCATTGAATTTATTTACTGCTTTGGGAAAAATTTCTATCCAGTTCTTTTCTGATTGTGTGATGTTGATATTATATTTTTTTACTATATTTAAAATTTCATCATAATATTTTTTATTCTTTACATAACAAGTTATTAGGATAGGTTCTCTCACGGAATTTAAATTTAACTTTATTATATCTTTTGTTGAGTAATATCCTTTCTTTTTAAGCATATCAGAATTATTATCCGTTTCATAATAAAATCCATTTGGAGTTTGTACTCCCATAGAAGCCTTAATAAATCTAAGCTCATCAATGATATTATTAAAATCAATTTTGTCTAATGTTTTTATTACTTTATATTCTTCTTTATAAGTGTTAAAAATTAATCCTCCGTTACAGCATATATGATAATCGTTAAAAGAACTGATTTGTTTAGCTATATCCCTTGCTGCACTCAAGCCTCTTCCGCTTGCCAGTACTACGACGATATTTTCTTTTTTACAAAAGTTCAATGCCTTTAGATTATTTCTTGATATATCCTTATTATCGTCAAGTAAAGTTCCGTCCAAATCGACTGCTATCAATTTATACATAAGATGTCTCCGCTTAGAAAATAAAAATATATAAAATAATATTATTTGCTGAAATCATGATCGAATATAAAATACTTTTTCATGTCTTCGGTGATCCTCCATTGGCAGTTCCAATTTGTTGGGAAGGTAACGAGATCTCCTTCTTTAAAAAAATATTCTACCTGCTCACCTTTTCCGATAACCGAGGCTTTACCTTTTATTATTAGACATGTTTCCTGTTTGTCTTTGTATTCCCAGTCGAATACTCCCGCTTTATGTTCCCATATTTTACATTTTCCCATTATTTCTTTTTCTTCATCATTGGGTGTTTTTATCAATACTTTCATAAGTAATCTCCTTTTTAAAATATAAGCCCTAAGTAACAAACAAACTTAGGGCTCAATGCAAGTTGTAATAATAAAATATTTAGTTATTAATACCTTATTCAACTTCTGTTATCCATTTTTTATAAAATAAATTTTTAACTTCATTCAAATTAAGCTTCTTTGCTTTTTCAAGAAATGTTTTATCCTGAACGATATTTATGACAGCTCTTAATAAAGTTAATTGGTCTTCGTTTCTTTTTAGTGCCATGTTAAAAATAAACTGCGCATCTACTTTTTTCGTTGCATCTTCGATACTGTAAAACGATACTGGTTCTTTGAGCCTGAGAACACAAATAGCTTGTTTGTTTACATGAACCGCGTCGGTATGCGGGATTGCTACCGGTATATGGCTATTAAGCCCTGTGGGGAATTTTATTTCCCTTTCTATACAAGCTTCATAAAAAGATGGTTTTACATAACCTTTTTTATATAATTCATTAAAGGTTAAATTTATTGCATCTTTCCAATTTTTTGCTTCTCCATCTATTACTATTACGTCATTAAGCATAATAACCACCTTTCCTTTAAAGTAATATGCTATAGATTGTGAATTGCTTTTTCTTTTTGTTCTATTAGTTCATCCCAAATAGGAATATCCACTACTTTTCCGTTTCCGATTTGCATAGCAAGCACCCAGGCTCTTAAAGTATTATCCACTGCTTCGAGTACTTTAAATGCTTTTTCCAGATCGGAACCGACACAAAGAGCGCCGTGATTACCAAGCAGGACTATATCGTGGTATTTTATTTGTTCTTCCAATCCTTTATAAATATCGGACGTTCCGCCTTTTCCCCAAGGAAGACAAGGTATACCTCTTGTCAAAAGGAACTCTTCATGACATTTTGGATTGACTGTTTCTCCGAGCATCGAAAATGCTGTCAAATATACACTGTGACAATGAATGACTGCGGTACAGTCCTGACGATATTTAAGTGCAGCCAAATGCATTTTATACTCTGAAGATTTTTTTACACTGCCTTCAAGTTGTTTTCCGTCCATATCCAAAACCGCAACTTCTTCTTCCGTAAGAGTCAGTTTTCTTGTGCCTGAAGGGGTGATAAATAGTTTCCCTAAATTTCTGTCAATAATTGAAATATTTCCCTGAAATGCGTTTGTAAAGCCCTTTTCTTCCAATAATTTTGATATTCTTATTAATTCTTGTTTTGTGTTCATTTTTATACCTCTTTATTTAATATTTAAATTCAAATTAAAATCCACCGAAAAGTTTTCCTATAAGTCCGATTAGAACTATTTGTGTTTGCTGATAGCCTCCGCCTGTAACGAGAGGAGTCATTTTGTCTATTACTCCTACATCGTATGCTAGCTGTGTTGCTATAGGAGCCATGAAATTCAATGTAATGACTGTCCATGCCATAAGGAACGTACCTGCAAATATTGCTTTAGGCAGATTTCCTTTTGCCACGAATGCCGCAGCATGTCCCGACCATATTATTCCACCGAATAATCCTATAGGGAAGAAAGTTATGTTAGGGAGTACGAATGCGAGAAGTATAGTTATAGGCATTAAAAACATCGTTACTATCATTCCGCATTTATCACCGAGACCTATCGATACATCCATACCGATTAAAATATCCGCATCTTCTCCGAGTTTTCGTTTCATGAAGGTTCTTGCAGCGTTTGAAAGTGGTACAAGTCCGTCCATCAATAGAGAAACCATTTTAGGCATTAATACGATAACGCTTGCTACACCAATAGCCATTGTAAGTATTGTAGAAAAGTTTTGTTTCGTAATGAGACCCAAAAGTCCACCTACTAAAAATCCTACGATTGAAGGTGCTGTCCAAGCGGTATATTTTTCGTTTACGTTGTTTATATCAAAATATAGTTTGTTTAATCCCGGTATAAGGTCGTATAATTTTGCACCAAGCCATGATACAGGGTAGTGAGTTAACTGTGTGTCAAGTGTGGAACAAGTAACACCTTTCGGCATATTGAAATATCCCTGCCATGATTTTGCCAATATATCTCCGATTTTACAAGCAACTACGGTCAAGGATAAACCAACTATCAGACCTATGATGTTTGCAGCTAATGTAGATGCTCCGAGCGATAATGCTATATAATATGTAACTGCTGCCGTAAGTACGGCACTGTAAAAGTTCCATATATCCACATTCAATGTTTTAAGTACTTTTAATCGAACCAATATAAAGTTCAATAAAAATCCTAGAGGGATAAGCCATAAAGCAAAACTTGTGGACCAAGCCATTGCGGCTATACTGTCCCATCCCAAGTTGACGGTTGTAAATCCCGTTCCAAGTTTGGTGTAATATTCCGTTGCCGGAGAAACCGTTGTAACAAGTAAATCAACGATTAACATGATACCAGAAAACCCGACACCTATCATAAGACCGTTTTTAAACGAGTCTATGAATTTTAGACCGAAAATGATACCTAAAATCGTTACAAAGAATGGTAGAATGATAGTTCCGCCCATATCGAGTAAGAATTGAACCGCTTTTAATATAATATCCATTGTTTTCCTCCTTATTAAATTTACAAATGTTTTTAATCTTTACTGCTAAGTTCTTTAAATAATTTCATTAATTTTTCTTTTGTTTCTTCTTCTTCAAATCCCGTGATCAATGATGCTACCGATAAAGCGGGGCATCTTATATTTTCTTCGTGAATAAAATTATTCCAGTTGCTTGATGTAAACAGAACTACATCAAAGGCGTTCGATTTTGTTTCCGCTTCTTGTATAGTGCTTTTTGATATTTCGATAGGGACTCCCGCATTTTTTGCAATATCTTTAACTGCCGCTTCCGCGTAAGATGATGTAGCTATTCCGCTTCCGCAGGCTACCAATACTTTTACTTTTTTCATATTATATTCCTCCTTTCTTTTATAGTGTTTCGTCTGCTATCTTAATTAAATTTTTGATACCTATTTGATTTGAATGGTCTTCCAGTGCCTGTACACAGTTTTCTAAGGTGTAGTTCCCCGTTATCATTACATCTCTTGGAATCAGTCCGTTTGCTATAGAGTCAAAAGCCATTTGTATTTGCTGAGGAGTTGCGTGATATAAGCCCTTAATGGTAAGCTCGGAATAATGAAGAAGAGCGGTGTCTACTGTTATCGTCGTTCCCGGAGCACATCCCGCAAATTCAAGAACAAGACCGCCTTTTCTTGCCATAGGTATAGTTAGCTCCCAAGTCTTTGGAAGTCCTACCGCTTCAATCGCTACATCACAGCCTCTGCCGTTAGGTGTCAAATCCCTTACCGCTTTGATTTGGTCTAATCCTTCGGTGACGTGAACTGTCCACTTTGCTCCCATTTTATTAGCCATTTCCAGTCTGTATTCGCTCATGTCGCAGGCTATTACCTGAGCGCCCATTGCGGATACATATCTAATTATTCCAAGTCCCAACGGACCTGCCCCGTTTACTACTACGTAGTCTCCTAGTCTAACGTTAGCCGCTTCCGCACAGTGCATTGCACTTGCCATAGGTTCTACTGCCGGAGCAAGTTCCAAAGGAACGTCAGCCGGTACTTTGAATACACATTTATTTACCGTTTCAGGTGACAGTGCTATGTATTCTGTCCAAGTGCCACCGGTAGGTTTTAGGTTTTCACATATATTGCCTTGCCCTTTTTTACACCAGTAGCAAATCCCGCATGCCGCAGAGTCATGTGTTGCTATTCTATCTCCCTCTTTTAAATCAGTTCTTTCGCATTCATCGTCTATTTCATATACAAGTCCGCTGGCTTCGTGTCCGAATATTGGGTTTTGTCCTTGTCCTCTGTCGATAGCATAAGGTCTTTTGAATTTTTTTACGTCTGTACCGCATGTAGTTACATAGCAGACTTTCATGAGGAGCCCGCCTTTCGGGCATTTCGGCATTTCCCTTTCCTCTATCCTGATGTCGTTTAATCCATAAAATATCGCAGCTTTCATTGTTTAAGTTTCCTCCTAAGTTTCTATAAAGTTTCTTCTGATATTCTAATTAGGTTTTTTATTCCTATTTGATTTGAATGATCTTCAAGTGCTTGTACACAGTTTTCTAAGGTATAATTACCCGTTATCATGATATCCCTCGGGATAAGTCCGTTTACCATTGAATCAAAAGCCATTTGTATCTGCTGTAGTGTTGTATGAAATAGTCCTTTAATGGTGAGTTCCGAGTAATGAAGTAGAGCGGTGTCTACTGTTATAGTCGTTCCCGGAGCACATCCCGCAAATTCAAGAACTAAACCCCCTTTCCTAGCCATTGGTATAGTAAGTTCCCATGTCTTTGGAAGACCTACCGCTTCTATCGCAACATCACATCCTCTTTTGTCTGGAGTTAAATCCCTTACAGCTTTGATTTGATCCAGCCCTTCTGTGACATGAACCGTCCACTTTGCCCCCATTTTTTTTGCCATTTCTAGTCTGTATGCATTCATGTCACAGGCTATTACCTGTGCACCCATTGCTGATACGTATCTTATTATCCCCAGTCCCAGAGGTCCTGCTCCGTTTACCACAACGTAGTCTCCAAGCCTTATATTTGCCGCTTCCGCACAGTGCATGGCACATGCCATTGGTTCAACTGCGGGAGCCAGTTCCAGCGGAACGTTCTTTGGTACTATAAAAGTATTTTTTTCTAATATCTTTTTATCCACTGCTATGTATTCAGTCCATGTACCTCCAAGTCTTGTCATGTTCGGGCATATATTGCTTAATCCTTTTTTACACCAGTAACAATTCCCGCAGGCAGTCGCGTCGTGAGCTACTATCCTGTCTCTTACTTTAAAATCCTTGCAGTCTTCGTCTACTTCGTACACCAGTCCGCTTGCTTCATGTCCGAAAATCGGCTGTTCTCCTTGACCTCTGTCTATTGCATAAGGTCGCTTGTACCTCTTTACGTCTGTACCGCATGTCGTTACATAGCATACTTTCATGATGAGTCCGCCTTTTGGACACTTCGGCATTTTTCTTTCTTCTATCCTAATATCGTTTAATCCATAAAATATCGCCGCTTTCAAAATAATTCCTCCTTTATTTTTTTATATTTTTATCGGCTATGATGAATATTGTTTGATTAAGTCCAGTATTTCGTTTTTGCTTGATGCATTTATTAGTACATTTCTTGTGTTTCTGTTTTGCAATATATTGAATAACTGCATTAAAGCCTTTTTATAGATATGTTCGTTGACGAGAGATAAGGTTATAACTACTTTTACGGGGTCGTGTCTCGGAAAACCGAATATAACGGGTTTCTTTAAAGTTGTAATGGAGAACCCAAGTTTTTTACAAAATTTCCCGGGTGCCAAATGAGCAAGGACTATCCCCGGAACTATTACCATTTGGGGTCCCATTTCCTCAATGTTTTTGATGATTGCTACTTTATATGCGTCTGTTATAAAGTTTTTTTCTTCCAGAATTTCAGTGCCTTTTATTATTGCTTCCTGCCATGTGGTGCAGATTACATTTAGTCTTATGAATGAAGGAGTTATTAAGTCCTTTAGATTTATTTCACTTTCGTTCGTGTATTCCGGTGTATTGTTTTTATTTTGATTTATGAGTTCCAGCAGTATTTCATACTGAAGCTGAAGTTTGTTTACTTTTGGATTGTATTTCATGGAAATATCCGCAAGAGTTCCCGCAAGCTCCAGTTGACTGTAGTCTATTTTGCTTTTTATAAACTTTGCCCTTAAATATTTATTTATTTCCAAAAAGTCATTATGGTTGAACATAGGGCTTATTTTTATGTAGTCATCTTTTTTTAAATTAGCGATGTTTACGGTGCTTATTATGTAGTCAAAGTTTTTACTGCTTTTATCCAAATTTATTATTTCTCTTTGTGAAACGATTGCTTTTATTTCAACATTGAATAATGAAGAAAGCTGCATTGCAACCACTTGTGCGGTTCCGTATCCGGAGCCGCATACTACTATTGCTTTTGGTATATTTGTTTTTTTGTTTAATTTGTTATGAAGTGCCGCAAGGAAATGCATTGCTATATATGAAACTTCCTGTTCGTTTATTTCTTCCTTGCAGTATTCACTTAGGTGTCTGCATACGATTTTGGTATTTTCGAGTAAGTCGGAATATTTTTGTTCCATTTCAGGGTAAATTGGATTTGATATCCTTTTTTTATATTTAATTCTGTATACTGTAGGTATCAAATGAGTTATAAGTCCGTCAATGACGTCATCTTTCTTTTCTTTAAAATCAACCGCATACAATTTGCTTATTTCTTCTACCATTTTTACTGCGATATTTCTTATTTCGATTGTTTCCAATTCATTAAATTTAAATTTTGTCTTTTTCGTTATTACTTTTGCTCCGAGTAAATGTACTGTAAAGTAATATATTTCTTCATTGGGAACGGATATATTAAAATGATTTTTTATATTTTCTGCCATTTGAGATGTAAGTGTATATTCTATGCTGTTGTTTAAAGTTGTTTCTCCTGTGATTTCTTTCAGCGCTGAATTGTTTTTGACTCTGTAAACTATCATTGCCAGGTGAATGAGAATTGAAGAAAATGTTTCATCTGAAAATATTTCTCCAAGTTCTTTTTCGAGATATTGTATTTGCTCGATTAAATATCCGCTGTTTAAATCTTTAAATAAATCATCAAGCAGTAAAGTGTTTGTTCTTTCATCCAAAGATATATTATTTATGTAATTTATTACGCTTGAGGGCGTTAATATTTCATCCGTAAGTTCTCTGTACAAAGCACGTCTTTTTATTTCATCAATTTGGATCGTAATTCCTTTGCCCGCTTTTTTTATTAATAAGGTATTTTTATCTCCCAGCCACTTTTCTACATTTTCCAAATCTTTTGTTATTGTGCTTACCGAAGCCAAAAGTTCATTCGCAAGCTTTTCAATGGGGGTGTATCCGTTTCTTTTAAGTAAATATCCGATTATGAAGGAACATCTTTCTTTAGCGGAATATTTATATTTATATGGAGGTGCTATATTTAAATATTCTCTGTAGAAATTTTCGGACTGCTTATTTTTTATAATAATCAGACCTTTCTTATAATTTCTGTAAAGAAATGAATATTTTTTATTTCTTAAATATTCTTCTATTTTTTCGACGTTGTATCTGATTATTCTTTCGGAGTAGCCAAGTTCTTTACTTAGGTTTTTTATAGAAACATAATCGTCTTTTTCAAAAAGTGTTCTTAAAATTTTGAAACATCTGTTATTTAGCTCCATTGCTCCCACCTCTTATCTTTAAATTATCAAACATGGGTATCCTGTTCAATTGATTGCTGCATGTATTATTGTCAATTGTGATTTACAAAAATGGAGTTATATCTTTATAGAATGAAATATTTATGAAAATTTAGTATGATAGAGTAAGATGTATTTATAATTTAAACGTATTCTAATAAGGATAAATATACAAGTGGTAATTATTTCCACTTATTTTTAGTATCGAAACGAAAGTTATTGAAAAAAGGTGTTATGATGAATATAATATAAATGTATAAATAAATTAAACAAAGGATATATGATCATGGAAAAAAACGAGATTTTACAAAAAGGTAAAAAAGTTATTGAAATGGAAAGATATGAACTTGGAAGACTCATGGATAGTTTAGACGATAATTTCGTTAAAGCTGTGGATATGATAACCGAGTGTAGGGGTAAAATAATATTAACGGGAACAGGTAAATCGGGGCTTATTAGCAGAAAGATTGCCGCTACTCTTTGCTGTACGGGAAAGCCTGCATTTTTCCTAAGTGCATATAACTGTGAAAACGGAGATATCGGTGCTATCCAGCCAAATGATTTGATCATTGCAATATCTAACAGCGGAGAAACTACTATTTTAAAAGACTTGGTCATTCCTTCGGCTAAGACCATCGGTGCAAAAGCTATATGTTTAACAGGCAATACGGATTCTACACTTGCCAAACTTTGTGATGTAGCATTATACATAGGTGTTGAAAAAGAAGCTTGTCCTACAGGGGTAAATGCTACGACTTCAACGACAAATACTTTGGCAATGGGAGATGCTCTTGCTATGGTAAGTGAAGAGATAAGAGGTGTTACAAGAGAACAAGTGCTTTTCTATCATCAAGGCGGTGCATGGGGAGAAAAGTTAAAGAACGAATTTGAAAAATAAATTTAATTAACTAAAAAAGCTATTCACTTTAATGTGAACAGCTTTTTTAAGATTATTAGAATATTAATTATCTTTGTATTTCTTTCCCTGATAAGCCTTTCTGATTTTAAATTCATGGTGAAGAGAGTTTAATACTGCTTTTTTATTACCGCTCCATAAAGGAGCAATCAAAATCTTTTTTGGACCGTCTCCGGTAATTCTATGAATTACAATATCTCTTGATAAGTGTTCAACGCAGTCGATTACGGTGTCGATATATTCTTCCATGGTATATACTTTAAATTTATTCATTTTATAATCTTTCGCCAAATCAGTGCCTTTTAAAACGTGAAGGAGCTGAAGCTTTATTCCTTGTATGTCTTTATTATTTAAATAATCTATAGTCTCAAGGATATCTTTTCTGGTCTCACCGGGCAGTCCCAGTATAGTATGGACTATTACTTCGATACCGCGTTTTCTTAGCTCTTTTACCGCACTTTCAAAACATGAAAGCGGATATCCTCTTCTTATATATTTTGCAGTTTTCTCATTTATTGTTTGAAGTCCAAGTTCTATCCAAACGGACTTTATTTTATTAAGTTCTTCCAACAGTTCCAATACGTCTTTATCGAGACAGTCGGGTCTTGTTGCTATGGAAAGTGCTACGATATTTGGATTGGAAATTGCCTCAAAATAAATCTTTCTTAAATAATCTACAGGGGCATATGTATTAGTGTATGCCTGAAAATATGCAATAAATCCCGAAGCATTGCATTTGTTTTTTAGTATTTTGATTTGATTTTCAATTTGTGTCGTTATATCGTCTATTTTATTTCCCGCAAAGTCTCCTGAGCCTCCGAGACTGCAAAATATACATCCTCTCGTGTCTATTGTCCCGTCTCTGTTCGGACAAGTCATTCCGCCGTTTAAAGATACTTTATATATTTTTTTGTTAAATCGTTCTTTTAGCATGTAATCCAATGAATAATAAGGTTTGCCGTTCCAGTTTTTCATAATAAAATCCTCCTTGGATTTATCTTGAAATATAATATCATTTCAAATTTTTAATTACAATATTTTAACTAATAAAAATGATAACGGTTTATTATTAAAAAAATTATAAAATAAAAATAAGTTTTAGTTATATATTATATTTTTTTAATT
>NZ_CALHFB010000002.1:0-3654 GCF_938029165.1 uncultured Anaerofustis sp. | reverse complement strand
AAAATCCTGCGATCCTTACCGATCGTACCGGTTCGATTCCGGTCTTCGGCACCATTAAAATCAGAAGGTAAAACTTCTTTTTTTATTATTTAACGCCTTAAACTTGTAAATTCTTAACCGACTACCCTTTTAAGAAATGCAAGGAAAAAGACACCTTTTGGTGTCTTTTTTGCTTTTTATATAAAATAACAATAATATTATTACATATATTTTATTTTTAATCTCATTATTATTTTTATATAAAAAATTATATCTTAATTTATAAAGATATATATCATATAATAGTATATATTGATTTATTTAACGATAATTTAATGAATCAAACCCTCTAAATTATCACTAAGCATAACAATTATCCTTTATTAATATTTGATTAAAAATATCTGAATTTCGGGATAAATATTTGCTTTTATCCATAAGAAGTGTTATCCTAATAAAGAATATTGTATCCCTTGAGATTTATAATTATTAAAACTTATAAAATACAATATTTTTTCCCTTCATGTAAGGTATTAATTTACCTTACATGTTTTAATTTTGAATATAAACAAATCTAAAAGGTATCGATAATTATATTGATGCCTTTAATTATTGTCCAAAAAGTAAACTTCACGATATGACATAAAATATACATAGGTTATTATTGTATAATCAAATTTAAACAGTTCTGTGTAAAGGAGGATTATATGGACGATAGACAAAAAAGAAATATAATTCACAATGTAATGAATGATATAAGTAACATCATAGGGCTTAATAATTTATTGATACTGGAAGACAATAAATCCGACAGAAAGAGAATAAAGAAAAAAATAAAGTTATATTATGAATTTATATATAAAGAATGCAGACCGATTATAGATAATAAAGAAGATATAAATGAAATTTCCACTGCATTCGAAGGTGAGTATCTAAGAGTATTTAAGAATGCAATAGAAAAGAATATCAAAAGCACTGAAAATATCAAAGAACAATAATATATCGTTGTTTTATTTTTGAAATTAATAGCTTGATTATAGCTTTATTAAAAATAAAAAGGAATGGAAAACCATTCCTTTTTTAGTCTATATAATTATATGATAAATAAGATTTGTAAACATACAAAGTGCTATACCGCAGACCGTTGGAAGAATAAATGCCAGCGCAGTCCATTTAAAGCTTTTGGTTTCGCTTTTAATGGTCATTAAAGTCGTAGCACATGGAAAATGCAGTAAAGTAAAAATCATTACATTGACTGCGGTTAAAATCGTCCATCCGTTTGCTATAAGGACCTTCCCTATTTCCATAGTATTTTCTATGTCTACCATAGTTCCCTTCCCGAGATAACACATGAGTATTATAGGAAGCACTATTTCATTTGCCGGAAGCCCCAAAATGAATGCAGTCAGGATATAGCCGTCAAGTCCCATAAGCTGAGCAAAAGGATTTAAAAAGGTTGCTATATGAGTAAGGATACTGGCATTCCCTATCCCAATATTTGCCATGAGCCATATGACTATCCCAGCAGGAGCCGCAAATACCATTGCACGACCGAGAACGTATAATGTCCTATCAAATATCGACCTTACCAAAATCCTTCCTATCTGCGGTTTTCTGTAAGGAGGAAGCTCTAATGTCAAAGTGCTTGGCATTCCCTTTAAAACAGTCTTCGATAAAAATTTGGAAATAAACAAAGTAAGTATTATTCCAAGGATTATTACAAGAAGCACCGCTAAAGTAGATAAGATAGAGTTTCCGAAACTAAATCCTACACCTCCGATAAATATTGAAGCTACCGCTATCAAAAACGGGAACCTTCCATTACATGGAACAAAAGCATTTGTCAATATCGCAATAAGCCTTTCTCTTGTGGAGTTTATTATCCTGCATCCGATAACCCCTGCGGCATTACATCCAAAACCCATACACATTGTAAGTGCCTGCTTACCGGATGCACAGGCTTTTTTAAAGTAATGGTCGAGATTAAATGCGATCCTCGGAAGATATCCAAGGTCTTCAAGTATCGTAAATAGTGGAAAGAATATTGCCATCGGCGGAAGCATAACGCTTATGACCCATGAAAGCGTATTATACATCCCATCTATTAAAACTCCTTTTAAAAAGACAGGAGCATGCAAATAATCAAACAGAGCATACAGTTTATCCCCTACATAACCAAAGAAAACGGAAAGCATTTCGGAAGGATAATTTGCCCCTGTGATAGTTAGCCAGAATATTACACCGAGGAACAATATCATCAGCGGTATACCAAAAGTCTTAGACGTTAAAATCTTATCTACTTTTCTGTCCCTGTCATTATAATCCCTTACTTCATATTCTAAAACATCTTCACATATTTCCTCATCGTTTTGAAGTATCTCTTCCACTACCCTGTCTCTGAAATTATTCTTTGTTATATTGTTGGTCATCAGCTTTACTTTAGCCTTTTCGACTGATGATGATATATTTTTATTAGCAAGTAAATCTATATCAAGATAATTTTCAAGAGACTTTAGTATTTTCTCATCCCCATCTATTAGTTTAAGTGCTATCCATCTGTATAAATATGTATTTTTGATATTGGTTTGTTTTAATTTTTCCGTTATCTTTTCAATAGCTTCTTCTATGTGTTCGTTATATTTTACACATTTTGGACTAACTTTCATTTTATTGGTACAAACGCTGTAAATAGCACTGAGCAAGCTGTTTAAAGTCTTTGGACGCCTTGCGGTGACACCGACCACAGGAACGCCCAAATACTCGCTTAACAGTTCCAGATTGATTTTTATACCTTTTTTCTTTGCTTCATCAAGCAAATTTACGCATACAATTACATTATTGGTTATTTCAAAAGTCTGAAATACCAGATTTAAATTTCTCTCCAAAGCAGTTGCATCGACGACTACGACGGTGACATCTGCCTGACCGAAACATATATAATTTCTTGCTATCTCTTCTTCTTCGGAATTAGACATCAGTGAATATGTACCGGGTATATCTACGAATAATAAGTCTTTATCTTTATATCTGCATTTCCCTACGGCGTTACTGACGGTTTTTCCCGGCCAGTTCCCGGTATGCTGGTGCATTCCCGTAAGTGCATTGAAGACAGTGGATTTACCTACATTCGGATTTCCGGCAAGACCTATAGTGAAATCGCAGCCTATGGCCTTTTCAAAAACATCCGCTTCCAAAACTTTAGCTCCGGTTGAGCTTGAAGTGAGCCCCATAATCTCCCCCCTTTTACATTATTTAATATTATAATATGTAAAAAGTTAAAATTATGTTACAAGAATTATACTTCAAATACCTCTATTTTATCAGCATCCTCTTTTCTGAATGCTATTATACTTCCTCTTATTTCGTATGCTCTCGGGTCTCCCAAAGGGCTTATGAGTACAGGTTTGATTTTGGTACCTTTTACTACACCTAAATCTAGAAATCGTCTTCTGTCGTCTCCCTCACAATTAATATCCAGAACTTTACCTAAATTTCCTATTTCAACATTACTTAGTACCTTACGTTTTTCCATTTTGCCCTCCTAGTACTTTCCATTACTATAGTATGAAACATCGGTTTTTTTCGTTACATTTTAAAGGGTACCACCCTTTAGAAACCTTTGCGGGGTTTCGCCCCGCACCCCACCAAAAATTTGCTCGTCCAAATTTTTGGATT
>NZ_CALHFB010000001.1:0-64874 GCF_938029165.1 uncultured Anaerofustis sp. | reverse complement strand
GTGTTAATTTATTAATCGTAAGAAAAAACGGAGGATTGACCGAGTGGCTAAGGAGCTCGCCTGGAAAGTGAGTAAGGTGTAACAGCCCCGCGGGTTCGAGTCCCGTGTCCTCCGCCATATTAGATTTTTAGTATCCTTTAAATATATTTATAGGGTACTTTATTATATTTAATAGGTTATTTATATTTCAAATGATAGTTTTTACCCGGTAGGTAATTTCAGGTTTATATATATTGTCGTTTATTTTTTAATAAAAGATACTATGAATGTTCCTATATAAATAATAAATTTTATATTAAAAAAAGCCCATATGGGCTTTTTTATTTTGTATAAACTTTTGAATCTATTGCATATTTTGTTGTGTACATCGTCTTATTTTCATATTCTGTGTTTCTTTGTTCCACTGTAGGAGAAACCGTATAATCTGTTCCGTAGATTATTTTATGGAGATACTGAACATTCTCTTTTAATGTATCGAATATCAAGCACCATCCACCGTTGATCGTTCCCGATTTCATAAGGTCGTTTTTTGTAAGAGATTTTGATTTCGGACCGCCGTCGCCTTTTAAGTATGCCATTATAATAGGCCACATATCATTTGATGACATTGATGTGGTGATATAAGGAAGTACGGATTCAAGAGCTTTCTTCTGTGTTAAAAGGCTGCTATTTTTAAGCGTGGAATAAATTTTGCTCATTACAATTCTTTGTCTTGCGGTTCTTTGGTAGTCACCGTTTCCGGCGTATCTGATTCTGCAGTAAGATAATGCCTGTTTTCCGTCAAGTTTCTGATTTCCCGCTTTTGTAAGTTCTTTTGATTTTGTTCCTTTTAAAAGTCTGTTGTTTTCTCTTATATATTTATTCAGATTTTCGATTTCATCTTCTTTTACGTCTACTGTAATACCGCCCAGAGCGTCTACAATATCCGATACTGCTTTAAAGTTTACTTCTACGTAATCGTGAATATTTAAATCGAAGTTTTCATTTAAGGTTTTAACTGTCATTATAGGTCCGCCGAAGGAATGTGCGGCGTTTATTTTGTCAAAACCGTAATCTTCGTCTCCCACTTGTGCAATTTTTATATAGGAGTCTCTGAGTACTGAAGTAAGAGTTATTTCTCCCGTCTTACTGTTTACAGAACAGATCATCAAAGAGTCTGTCCTGCCGTTTTCTTTTCCTCTTGAGTCAACTCCGAATAAGGCATAATTTTTGATATATTTATTTTCTTTTCTGTAATAATCATTTACATAAGAAGATATTCCAAGCTCGCTGTCTCCCTTAGGAAAATCGACGGTATTCATTTTTGCAAATATTTGATTTACTTGATAATAAGCAAAAGCCGATGCAGCAATCAAGAAAACAAGAAGGAATACTGCGATTTTTTTAACTCTCTTCTTCCAAGGTTTTTGAGGCTTTTTCCTCTTTCCCTTAGGTCTTTTAGTCATTTTAGCAGGCTCTTCTCTTCTATGGTCCCTTGGGTCTTTATTGTTATTAGGTCTTTTAGGTCCGTTATTATTAGAAGGTCTTTTCCCTTTTGGTCTTTTGCTTGGTTTTTTTCTGTTTCTTTTTTCTTTGTCTCTTATTTTTCTAAGTTCACCAAGAGCTTCGTTTTCATCTATTTTGATTACTTCTCCGTCAGCTCTTCTGACTACAATTTTACCCATACTATAATAACCTCATTTTAAATATATTAGTATAAAATTAAATACTTAATCGTATTAATCGAAATTTGGTTTATTTTATCCATTTTATTTATAATATAACATTTATATTATGAAAGTATTATTACCTTATTAAAATTTTATTAAGAATAGGGGTTTTTACCTCTATTGCCTTACTTTGACACATTTCCTGACAGCAATAGCACCTTATGCATTTTGAATAGTCATAGCTTATCCTGTTTTCTTTTTCATTAAAGCTTATGGCTTTGTCGGGAAGAGGGCATGAATTAACACAAATTTTACATCTGATGCATTTCTTCTGTACAATATAAGGCTTCTTTAAGACAAATCTTCTGAACTTTTTATATTTATCAAATTTTCCTATCCCAACGGGTTCTCTTACTACGTCAAAGTCATCGTTAATAAACTTTTCAAAATCATCTCCGACGATTTCAATGTCTTCTTCTTTAGTCCCATAATTGATTTTTCTGGCATATTCTATAAAAGGAAGATAATTTCTGTCCAGATTTACCATTTTAGCAAAAATTATGTCAATTGCAATAGGGTCTTCGGAAATTAACAAAACATTCATTTTTACCGGAGTACCGCTGCCCGGTCCGTTACCTTCCATTGCGACTACTCCGTCCATTATGTTGAGTTTGGGATTTATGGTCTTGACCAAATCAATTAGCATTTTTGAGAAACTTTCTCCGTCGGAGAATTTAACATGGCTTGCTCCTTTATTAAATCCGTTTACACAGCCGAATATATTTTTTATCGCGCCTGTTATCCTCGTTAACTGGTGTGTTTTCATTTTTGAGATACTTATAATGCTGTCGCTCTCGGTTACTGCATCTGCTATCTCAAATTGTTTGGCAAAATCATTTTCCTGATTATGAACAGTGCTTCCCTGAGAAAAGTCTTTTAGTTCGATATTGTATTTTTCTCCTATATCATATAATCCGCTTTCTTTGGCTACGGATACAGTAGAACCTTTTCCTGGAGAGTCTCCGTAGGATATATTTTTATAGTCATTTTCTTTTAGTATTTTTATCATTGCCTCAAAGACGCTTGGGTGAGTAGTAACCGCATATTCCGGACTTCTCGGTTTTAAAAGATTTGGTTTTATGAGGATTTTTTCGTCTTTATCTACGAACTTTTCAATTCCTCCAATCAAATCGATCCCTTTCTTTAGAGCGTTATATACATTTTCTATTTCATAGTTATCCAAATAAACTAATGCAACTTTCGACATGATTATCTCCATATATATTTTTAGATAGTATACCATAATTTTACTTTAAAGTATAATATTTATGGTATTTACCTTGATAAATGCTTTTTACTTTATTAAAATGGACATATGAGAAAAAATTCAGCGAAGATTGTTAAAAAAATAAAAGATTTTATTTTAGAAAATAATTTAATAGAAAAAAATGATAAAGTAATGATTGCTTTATCCGGAGGCAGCGACTCCGTTTGTTTGTTTCATATCTTGAATACATTAAAAAAGGATATGGGATTTTCTTTATATGCTTTTCATTTAAATCATAATATCAGAAATGAAGCAAAGCGAGACGAAGATTTTGTTTTGGATTTATGCAAAATGCATGAGGTTCCTTTATTTCTGGAAAGCGAAGATATGTTGGAGCTTCATGAAGACAGCGGTATGGGTCTGGAAGAAATAAGCAGAAAAAAAAGATACGAACTCATATATAAGATAATGAAAGAAAATAATATAAATAAGACGGCTACGGCTCATCATCTTCTTGACCACAGCGAAAGCATAATTCTAAATATGGTAAGAGGAAGCGGGATAAGGGGTCTTAAAGGGATTTCCGTTAGTAATAATAATATAATCAGACCGATTTTAAATCTCACCAAAGAAGAAATTTTATGTTATATAGAAGAAAATGATTTAAAATATGTTACCGATGTGACAAATTTTGATACTGATTACAGCAGAAATAATATAAGGCATAACATACTTCCGCATTTGGAAGAAATAAATAATAATGTTTATAATCATTTTTTTGAACTTTCAAGTATTGCGGGAGAAATCGACGATTTATTAAACGAGCTTGCTTCTAAGATAGTTATTATCAATGAAGATGATAAGGTTTATATAGAGCTAAAAGATTATTATTCTCTTCATACCGCAGTTAAGAAACAAATACTTTTTAATATGCTAAATAAACTTGGTATAAAAAAAGATATAAATTCAAAGGCAATAAATAATATAGTTGATTTGATAGAAAAAAATAATACATCTTTTGAAATAAGTTTAATAAATAATATTGTAGCAAAACGAAGATATGATAAACTATACTTTGAGTATTTAAGCAAGGATAATAGAGAAAGTTTCCGTTTGGAAGTAGATAATAAAAATAAATTTGAAGTCAAATACAATGATATTTTCATAAAATTAGAAAAAAAAGATATTTTAGACAAAAACAGTGAAGATAAATACGTGGATTATGATAAAATAAGAGGTAAACTTTTTTTAAGGACCAGACAAGACGGAGATAAGTTTTCTCCTTTTGGATTAGACGGAAGTAAAAAGTTAAAAAAATATTTTATAGATAAAAAGATACCAAAAGAAGACAGAGACTTTATCCCTCTTTTATCAGATGAAGAAAATATAATCGCAGTAATAGGATATGATATAAACAATAAATATAGGATAGATGAAAATACAAAAAATATATTAAGCATAAATTATAAAACTATGAGAGGTAAACATGAAAGAAGACATTAAAGAAATTCTAATCACCGAAGAAGAGCTTAAAGAAAAGGTTCAGGAGCTTGGTAAAATATTAACAAAGGATTATAAAGATAAAAATCCGCTTGTTATATGTGTGCTCAGAGGGGCGGTAATGTTCTTAAGCGATTTGCTCAGAGAAATCGATACCTTTGTGGATATGGACTTTATGGCAGTTTCAAGTTATGAGGGTACCAATTCTTCGGGAGTTGTAAATATCGTAAAAGACCTTACAACAAATATCGAAGGAAGGGATGTACTTATAGTAGAGGATATCCTTGATACCGGAAGGACTTTGGATTATTTGATGAGGATATTAAAACAAAGACACCCGAAGAGTATGAAAATATGTTCATTACTTATTAAAAAGGGAAGAGAGGAAATAAAAGTTCCCGTTGACTATTACGGTTTTTACATACCTAACGAATTTGTAGTGGGATATGGACTTGATTATGATGATAAATACAGAAATCTTAAGTATATAGGTATACTAAAAGAGGAAGTTTATTCATAAAATAAAGATAATGTTAAAATTTTTTATATACTTTGCTAATTATTGTTAATAATTAATAAGTATGATAAAATAACTAATTAATAAAAGAAAGGAAATAGGTAAACATTTTGAATAAAAGATTTAAAACGGTGACTATCTATATTGTTCTGATTTTAGGTACTTATCTGCTTGTCAGCATGCTTACGGGGTCGATGAACCCACTGTCTGGTTCTGCTAAGACACAAAAAGCATCTTACAGTAAATTGGTTCAGAATATAGAATCGGACAATGTAAAAAGTATAATTATAAATAGAAATAAATCTACAGCCAAATCTACATTAAAAAGCGGGGATACCATGCTTGTATCCAATGTATCCGTAACGGAGCTCGATAAACTTATTACAAGTTATATCACAGCAAATCCGGGAGAATTGGATGTAACATATGATGTATCAAATCCATCGGGCTGGACCAGTGCTTTAATGGCACTTATATCCATAGGGCTACTAGGCTTTTTGGTTTTTGTGTTCTTCTCTCAGCAGGGAGGCGGCGGAAATAAAGTAATGACTTTCGGAAAGAGCAAAGCCAAGCTTTATACCAAATCTGATAAGCAGTATACTTTTGCGGACGTAGCCGGAGCTGATGAAGAAAAAGAAGAACTTGCGGAGGTCGTGGATTTCTTAAAATCTCCTAGGAGATATATCGACCTCGGAGCGAGGATACCTAAAGGGGTGCTTTTGGTAGGACCTCCGGGAACGGGTAAAACACTTCTCGCAAAAGCGACCGCAGGGGAAGCTAAAGTTCCTTTCTTCAGCATAAGCGGTTCAGACTTTGTTGAAATGTTCGTAGGTGTCGGTGCCAGCAGAGTAAGAGATTTATTTGAAACTGCCAAGAAAAACTCGCCTTGTATCGTATTTATAGATGAAATCGATGCTGTTGGACGTCACAGGGGTGCAGGTCTCGGCGGCGGAAATGATGAAAGAGAACAGACTCTAAACCAATTATTGGTTGAAATGGACGGTTTTTCAAATCAGGAAGGTATAATAATCATTGCTGCCACCAACAGAGCCGATATATTAGACCCTGCTATTTTAAGACCGGGCAGATTTGACAGACAGGTAATGGTTGCTCCTCCAGATGTAAAGGGAAGAGAAGATATATTAAAAGTTCATTCTAAAGGCAAACCTTTGGCAGATGATATCGACTTAAGTATCATCGCAAAGAGTACAGCGGGATTTACCGGTGCGGACCTTGAAAATGTAATGAACGAAGCAAGTTTGCTTGCAGCGAGAAAAAGAGAAAAGAAAGTTTCTATGAAGGATATCGAAGAAGCAATTAAGAGAGTAATTGCCGGTCCCGAAAAGAAAAGTAAAGTCATTACCGATGAAGACAAGAAAATCACTGCTGCTCATGAGGCAGGTCATGCTGTTGTAATGAAGAGTCTTCCTCAATGTGATGAAGTCAGAGAAATTTCTATAATCCCTAGAGGAATGGCTGCGGGATATACTATTTCCCTTCCCGACAATGATAATTCACATATGCCGAAAGGTAAGCTTCTCGATTTGATATGCGGACTGCTCGGCGGAAGAGCTGCGGAAGAAGTTTTGCTTGATGATATATGTACGGGAGCTTCAAACGATATCGAAAGAGCTTCCAAAATAGCAAGAAGTATGGTAACTGAATGGGGTATGTCTGAACTCCTCGGACCTTTGGGGCTTGGAAGCGGACAGGATGATGTATTTATCGGAAGAGATTTCCTCAGAAGTAAAAACTACGGTGAAGAAGTTGCCAGTGCGATAGATAAAGAAGTAAGAGATATAATAAACGAATGTCATGAAAAAGCTATCAATATATTGAAAGAACATAAAGATAAGCTTGAACTTGTGACAGAAGAGCTTATAAAGAAAGAAACTTTGACCGGAGAAGAATTTGCAAGTCTGTATGAAACGGGTAAATATCCGGGCGAAGCGGAAGAAGCGAAGGATAAGGAAGAAAATAAAGATGAACAGTAAATTGACAGTTGGACTTAAAAATGAAAGAGAATTGGTAGTTGAAGAAAAACATCTAGCTTCAAGCAAAGGCAGCGGTGCCGCGGAAGTATTTTCCACTCCGGATATGCTTTTATTGATGGAAGGAACTTGTTTTAAATTAGCCGAAGAATACTTGGACGAAGGCGAATCTACCGTGGGAACGGCGGCAAGCTTCAAACATTTGGCGGCGACTCCTCTCGGGATGAAAGTCAGATGTGAATGTGAACTTATCGAAGTAGACAGAAGAAGACTTTTATTTAAAGTCGATGTTTATGACGAAAAGGAAAAAGTCGGAGAAGGAACTCACGAAAGGTTTATAATCGATCAGGCAAAATTTGAAGCGAAAGCGGAAGCTAAAAAGAATAAATAAATATTTGAAAGAGCGGTTATGTTACTGCTCTTTTTTTATAAAAAAGTTTATACATCATATGTTGTATTTTTCAGGATAATTTTTTATTTTATGTAATAATAAATTTATAAAAATAATTTAAAAAATTGGTGTGTATAATGAAAATAGATTATATGAAGTTAGGTGTTAAAATAGGCGATGCAAGGAGAACTCAAGGTATTACTCAGGAGAGGTTATCGGAATATGCGGATATTTCAGTTAGTCATTTAAGTCATATTGAAAATGGAACAACTAAAGTATCACTTCAAACTTTAGTAAGGATAGCAAAAGTACTTGATATTGGTCTTGATGAGCTGCTAAATTTGGAATTAGGTAAGAGAGCAATTTATTTGACAATAAGAGAAATAGATCAACTTTTTAAAGATTGTACGGAAGAGAAAAAGCATTTATTGATTAAAAATATAAATATATTAAAAGATTATGATTTAGAAAATAAATTATAAAATATAATAAATATATTTGATTTTTTAAATAGTTAAATATTAAAGTACAAATTTTTAAACTTTTCCTTTAATTATAAAAATGATATACTTTTAAATAATAATCGGAGGTTATAAATATGATAAAAGAAAATAATGAACCTAATAATAAAAAAGTAAGAATGAACGGAGCATTAGGTAATTTAAAAATACTCGATTTTTCGACTCTTCTTCCCGGGCCTTATGCTTCTTTGCTCCTTGCCGATATGGGGGCTAAAGTAATAAAAATCAGTTCTTCTGTAAGACCCGATATCGTTGCGGATTATCCTCCGTTTATAGATGATACGAATTTATCCGCTAATCAAGCATGGCTCGGAAGAAATAAGAAAAATTTATTTTTGAATTTGAAAAATCCTAAGGCAATAGATATCGTAAAAGAACTTATAATAGAATATGATATCATTCTAGAACAGTTCCGTCCCGGAGTTATGGATAAACTCGGGCTTGGGTATGAAGAGCTTAGTAAGATAAATCCTAAACTTATATATTGTTCCCTGACCGGATATGGTCAGACGGGACCTTTAAGCCAAAATGCGGGGCATGATATAAATTACCTTGCAAGAAGCGGAAATATGGCGCATGCGGGTAAGGAGAATATCGGACCCGTGCTTACAAATATGCAGATTGCCGATGTTTGTGCAGGGTCAATGAATTCAGTGGTGGGTATATTGGCGGCTGTAAATTACAGGAATATGACAGGAGAAGGGCAGTATATAGATATTTCCATGTACGACGGGCTGATACCTTTTAATGCAATGGACGGTGCCGGGTTCCTTGTTTCGGGAGAAGAACCTAAGAGGGAAAAACAAAGGCTTAACGGCGGATGTATCTATGATTTTTATGAAACAAAAGACGGCGAATATCTTAGTGTAGGGTGTTTGGAGCCTCAGTTTTGGAGGGAGTTTTGTCTACTTATCGACAGAGAAGAATATATCGAAGGTTCGGTATTTCCTGAAGATATAGATAACGTCAAAGAAGATATAAGAAATATTATTAAGAGTAAAACCAGAGATGAGTGGATGGATATATTTAGTGAAAAGGACGTTTGTGTCGAACCTGTCTTATCATTAAAAGAAGCTTTTGAAGATGAACATGTAAAGGAAAGAGAAATGGTCGTAGATGTAAAGAGTTCTCAGAATGAAGACATCAATATAAAACAAATGGGAAATCCAATCAAGCTTTCTAAGTGTCCCGCTAAATATGATATATCAGGATATCCGCTCGGTCATCATACAAAAGAGATAATAACTTCCATGGGGTATTCCGATGAGGAATTTGAAAAGATGAATAAAGAGGGAGTGTTTTGATAGTTTAAAAATAAAAAAGACCCATATGGGTCTTTTTTAAGTTCTCTTTATGATACCCTTTTGATAAGCGGTAAGAAGCATTTCAAGATAATATATTTCTTTGTTAATATCTTTTGCCTTATCCGTATCTTTTACGAGAATTCTTTTGTCATTATCATATAAAAATCTATGTTCGCTTCTGATATCTATTTCATGCTTGATTGCATATTCGACATTGTTGAATGGATGATGCGTTATAAGGTTCATCCCATAAGAGTTATAAGTAAGCGTAAATCCCGCAATTCCCGTAACATCTCTGTAGGCTTTGGAATATCCTCCGTCTATCAATAATAACCTTCCGTTAGCTTTTATAGGGCTTTGTCCCGCTTTTAGTTTAATAGGTACATGACCGTTTATTATCCTCGAATAGCTGTCGTGAAGTCCGAATTCTCCGAGTATTTCTACGGCGATTTCTTCTTCTGCTGATTTTGTGAAGTATGATAAATATGTTTCTTTATGTGTTTCTTTATCGTCAATGAAATATCTTTCAAAGGTCGCCATTTTGCTTTTCCCAAATAAAGGAGAGTTGGGAGAACACCATAAATACCAGAAATATGAAGTATCTTTTTTATCACCGGTAATGGCATTTCTTAAATGATATTCCATTTTATCCATAAGTTCTTTGCCTTTATAATACTCTTCTCCGACCCTCACTTCTTTAAAGCTTCCGTCTTCATTTAGAGGTATACATCCATGGAATAATAAATTTTTATTGTAAGTTAGATACATACTTCCCTTTGTCAGGAGTGTATCTATATGTTCACTTAGTTTTTCACTGGATATAAAGCTATGTTTTAAAGTCTCTATTATCTTTTGTTCTTCTTCCGTAAGTTTGCTTACATCTTCTTTATCAATGGTCGGAAAATCTTTAGTATTTAGTTCATATTCTATATCATCTATAACTATCGTCCCTTTATCGAAGTTGCATTTAGACAGCATATCCCTGTTATCCATTAAGTACTCCGGATGTCTCTTTATGATTTGTGTTTCCAGTTTGAACTGGATGACCGTTATTGCTTTATGCATTTTAGCCATCAATGCTTCATCGATATCCGGATCTTCATCACTTAGTCTTGGGAAGAATTCTTTTAAATCTTCTTTGGTTGAATTTTTATATGTTGTTGAAGCGAATAAGGAGAGGGGAAGTATCCCGATCCCGTATCCGTCCCTAAGTGTTTCTATATTTCCGTATCTGAGACATATCCTTATTACGTTTGCTATGCATGCTTCATTACCATAGTTTGCTCCCATCCACACAATATCGTGGTTTCCCCACTGTATATCGACACTATGATGATTTGATATTATATCCATTGCTTTATGTGCGCCTCTTCCTCTGTCGTAGATATCGCCTATGATATGAAGATGATCCAGATTTAGCGTCCTTATGGAGCGGCATATTTTAACGATGAAATCCTCGCTTGCATTGGTATCGATTATAGTATCAAATATATTTTCAAAATATAATGCTCTTTTTTCGTCTTTATCATTTTTGAATAATAATTCTTCTATTATGTTTACATAATTTTTATCTATATTTCTTCTGACTTGTTCTCTTGTAGACTTGCTTGATACATTTGCGAGTATTTCAATCAGATATTTTAGTGTATCCTTGTACCATTCTTTATTTAATTTGTCTTCGCTTGCAAGGAGTTTTAGTTTTTTTACAGGATAGTATATGAGGGTGATTATTGTATTAAGTTCTTCCTCATTTACTTTATCTCCTATAGTTTCCGTGACTTTTCTTCTTATGCTTCCCGAGCAGTTTCTAAGTACGTGTTCAAAAGCTTCATTTTCTCCGTGTATATCGGTTATAAAATGTTCGGTACCTTTGGGAAGGTTTAAATTTGCTTTAAGCTCAATTATTCTGGCTCTTGTTTCGCAAACATTTGTATACTGCTTTGAAAATAAAGTCAGATAGTCTTTGTTGTCATAAATCTCCTTTGTGCTAAAATTTCTCATATTTTTACCATCCTTATTTTATATACTCTAAATATGTATATTAAATCTTATATTTATCTATAATAATCTAATTTAGTGAAAAAAAGATTAATTTATAATTAAAAATACGAGTTTATGTTTGAATATTTATTTAATTTAGAGTAAAATCTTTTAGCTGAGTATTTATAATACTTTAATTATACTTGCTATTATATCATAAAAATCTTTATATGATTTAAAATGTGATATAATAAAACGATATACTGAAAAGGGGATTATAAATGACCGAGAGTTTATTGAATAGCGTATCTTTTATAAATAAAATCAACTATACTGCCGATAAGAAAGGAAGTATTTTTCTTCATGGCGTGAGTTCCAATTTAAAAGACATGATCACTGTTCATGAATTATATAAAGAAAAAAGACCTGTCATTTATATTTTAAAGGATGATATATCTGCAAAAGAGGCTTATTTGAACCTAAGTGATATATTGGATGAAAAAGATATTTTATATTACCCTTCAAAGCCCATAACTCATGAATTTATCGACAGTCATTCTATGGAACTTACCAATAAAAGAGTAAATGTCATAAAAAATGCTGTAATGGGTAGTAAAAAAATAATCGTTACTTCGATAAATGCTGTTTTGGAAAAGGGACTATTCTGGGGTAAGGAAAGTATAATAACAAAAAAGACGGAAGATATATTAGATATAGATGAATTTATTGAAATTTTAAATAAATTTGGATACGCAAGAGAATATGAGGTTACCGGTCAGGGGGCGTACTCCGTAAAGGGCGGCATAGTAGACGTATTTATTATGGGGGACGAAGTTCCCGTTAGGATAGAATTTTTCGATGATGAGATCGACTCTATAAGGACATTTGATAAGAGTACGGGAAAGAGTATAGAAAAGATAAATAGTTTTACCCTTGTTCCCGCAAAGACAAGCTTATTAGAGTATAATGAAATCAATAAACTAAATAAAAAAGTAAGAGCTAAGCTCGAAAAATTAATAACAAAAAATGAAGATGAAGAAACAGACAAAAACTTAAGAGAGCTTTATGAAAAAATAGCGGATAATACAAATGATACCACTAAATATATATTCTATGCTTCACCTGATACAAAGTCTCTTATTGATTTATATAAAGACCCTCTTATTATTTTTGATGATTACAGTATAATAAAAAAGACTTATAACAGATTTTTTAAAGATAATAAAGAGGAGCTTAAAGACTTATCACAGCACGGAAAGATACTTGATATACAAGTAAACAATCACTTTAAATTTGCAGAAGCTGAAGAAAGATTTATAAATTTAGATTCTCTTATTTATTTTGATTTATCAATGGCTTCCAATAATTTGTTTTGTAAAGATATCATTGAAGTAAAATCAAGTGATAATATTAATTATGTAAAAAATATCAATTATTTGATTGATAATATAGTTACTTATTTAAAAGAAAATTATAAAATAATAATTACTTATAAAAATGAAAAAGAAAAAAATAACATTTCTGAATTTTTAAGTAATTATAAAATAGATTTTATTCACACTGTTAAAGACGGACATGTTGCACTTGTAAAATCGAATATAAGAAGTGGAATAAATATCTTAAGTGAAAAATTATTTATACTTTCATATAATGATGTTTTGATTAAAAAAGAGTCAAAAAAGAAAAGAGTAAAGTCAGATAAAAATAAAGAAAAAGCTTTTTTCAGTGAAATAACAAAGGGTGATTATGTAGTTCACGAAACTTACGGTATAGGAAGATACCTAGGTATGGTCAATATGGAAGCCGGAGGTCTTTATAATGATTACCTTGAAATTGAATTTGCCGGAAATGATAAATTATACGTGATTGCAAATAAGATGAACTTGGTAAGTAAATATATAGGTTCATCTGACGCACCGCCAAAGCTTAATAAACTGGGATCTCAGGTTTGGGAAAATACTAAGAATAAAACGAGAAAAGCGGTTAAAGAACTTGCAAAAGAGTATATTACACTATATGCCAAGAGAAGAGAAATAAAAGGTTTTGCCTTTTCACCTGACACTCCGTGGCAAAAAGAATTCGAGGATAACTTCGGTTATGAACTTACCGAAGATCAGGAAAGATGTGTAAGAGAAGTAAAAGAAGATATGGAAAAACCATATCCTATGGATAGACTTATTTGCGGAGACGTAGGCTTTGGTAAAACCGAAGTTGCCGCAAGAGCTATTTTTAAAGCTGTAATGGACGGTAAGCAATGTGCAGTCCTTGTTCCTACAACTATCCTTGCAATGCAGCATTATAATACTTTTGTCGAGAGATTTAAAGATTTTCCTGTCAAAATAGAAATGCTTTCAAGATTTAAAACGAAGAAAGAAGAGAATAAAATAATAGATAAGCTTGAAAGAGGCAAAGTGGATATAGTGATCGGGACACATAAACTCCTTTCAGATAATGTGAATTTTAAGGATCTGGGGTTACTTGTAGTCGATGAAGAACAAAGATTTGGAGTAGCTCATAAGGATAAACTTAAACTATTAAAGGAAAATGTAGATACCCTTACTCTTTCCGCAACGCCGATACCTAGGACACTTAATATGTCGCTTATCGGCATAAGGGATTTATCGACGATAGAAAAGCCCCCTAAGGAAAGAGAAGAAACAGAAACGTACGTTATAGAATATGATGATTACATCATAAAAGACGCGATAAACAGAGAGTTATCCAGAGGCGGACAAGTATTTTTTGTTTATAATTCCGTGAAGAATGCTGAAAAGACATGCCTTAAATTAAGGAAATTGATACCGGGATTAAAAGTCGAATTTGCGAACGGTCAAATGCCGGAAAGGGAACTTGAAAAGACTATGTTCAGATTTCTGAATAAAGAATTCGATGTCCTCGTTTGTACCGCAATAGTTGAAAACGGACTCAACATTTTAAATGCAAATACGATGATAATAAAAGAAGGTAATAATCTAGGTCTTTCACAGCTGTATCAGCTTAGAGGAAGAGTAGGAAGAAGCAATAAAAATGCTTATTGCTATGTGACTTACGAAAAAGATAAGGCATTGAATGAAGTCGCGATGAAAAGACTTAAAGCAATAAACGAATTTACAAAATTTGGTTCGGGATTTCAAATTGCTATAAGAGACCTTCAAATAAGAGGCTCGGGAAATCTTCTCGGTGCAAATCAAAGCGGACACTTTACGAATGTAGGGTATGAGCTTTATACAAAAATGCTTCAGGAAGCTCTTAAAGAAAGCAAAGGGGAAGCCCAAAAAGAACCGGTGGAAACTACTATCAATATTAAAGTAAATGCTTATATAGATAAGAAATATATAGAAGATGAGAAACAAAGGATAATTACTTATAAAGAAATTGCCAGCATAGAAACAGAAGCAGATAAAGATGAAATGGTTGAAAATCTTATTGATATATACGGAGATATAAGAAAAGAAACACTTAATTTGATGGATATTTCTCTTCTTAGGAATAAAGCAAGTAAAAAAGATATATTAAGTATTAATGTTAATGAAGAAAACAGAGAAATATATTTTGATTTTGACAAAGAAAAAGAAATAAATATGGAAGAAATAAATAAATTATATGAAATGTTTAAAGGTAAATTCCTTAAGAACAGTAAATTTATAAGGATTTGTTTCCCATATAAAAAGACAAGAAACGTACATCAGAATATTATGAAACTTATAGACAAAATAATTGATAATATAGCTTAAATTGTGTATAATTTATAGCATTATGATAGTTTATTACTATGTTGATACAGAAAGGACTTATTTATGAAAAATATTAAAAAAATTATCGGGATTGCAATAGTTATTTCTTTACTATTCTCTGCATTCGGATGCAGTGTAAATGAAGAAAAGCTTGCTAATAAGGCTGTCGCTAAAGTGGGAGATACCGAAATACCCAAAAAGAATTTGGATGCTGTTGTAGGGTTTACTCTTGTATCTTATTATGCCAACTCCGGTACGGAGATTTCAATGGAAGACTCTACAGTTTCGGAGTTAAAAGAAACAGTCGCAAATAATCTCGTTGAATACGAACTCGTTAAAAAAGCAGCGAAGGACTACGGGTATACAAAAAATGATAAAGAAATAAAAGAGGCTGCTAAAGAAACTCTTAAATCTATTAAATCAAGCTCCTATTTAAAGGGAGATAAGTATAAGAGTGTTTTGAAACAATATGGTTTTGAAGACGAAAAGAGCTTTGAAAATGCAGTTAATCTATATGCAGAGTTTTCAACTTATACTTCCGGGTTTGCGGAAAAGTTTAGAAATAAAGTTCAGGGCGGTAAATACGCCACTGCTAATTATATGACTGTAGACGATATAAAAGTCCCTGCTTATATTTATTATTACTGCTATATCCAAAAGGCAATGGAACAGGAATATAATGAATATCAGAAACAATACAGCGGTTCAACGGATAGCTCTGAGGAACAAAAAACCGATGAACAAAAGCAGCAGGAATTAAAAGAATCTACAGTGGCTATGGTAAAAGAAAAAGCTGCATTCTATGCTGCGGGAAAAGAAGCCAAAACTAAAATAGATACTAAGAAAATCAGCTCTAAGAAGACCGAAAACGAATCTTTATCAGCGATGTTTGGAAGCGATACATTAACTTCTGTTTACAATGCTTACGGTATCACAAAAAAACAATATGACGAAGCGGGAAAATGGATTGCTACAGCCGATTTATACAAAGAAGCTTTGGAAGAAAAAGTTACTTACGATAAACCGACAGAAAAAGATGCAGAAAAAGAATTTAATAAAAATACAAAGACTTATGATAAATCCACGGTCAGTGCAAAACATATACTAACATCAGATAAATCATTAGCTAAAGAAATTTACGAACAAGCTACTAAAAAAGGTGCTGACTTTGATCAGATAATGAGTAAGTACCAAAAAAATTCTTCGGTACAGGAAGCTTCTGATTTGGGAGCATTTACTTATTCTTCTATGGTAGAGGATTTCTCAAAAGCGGCGTTTGATGCAGAAAAAGGAAGCATTATTGGTCCGGTTAAAACCGAATATGGTTATCATGTAATATATGTTTATGATAAAAATACTGTACAACCAAAATTTGAAGACAGTAAAGACACCATATTATCTACACTTGACAGTCAAAATAAACTTGAAGCTGTAAATAAGTTAGATGAAGATATTAAGAGTAAACACAGCGGAAAAGTTGAAATAGAAGATATTGATGAGCCTTATAATATGCTTATAGCGGAACTTAAAAAAGATAATAAAGTTAAAATATATAAATCTGTATTAAATAAATAATGTAAATAAATTATTAAAGAGAGGAGAAATCTTCTCTTTTTTTATTTGTCGATATATGCTATACTAATTACTGAGTAAAGACACAATAAATATAATTAAAGAGAGGAAATAGTTTTGAAAAAGTATTTAGCAGAATTTATTGGAACATTTGTATTAGTATTCTTCGGTTGCGGGACTGCAGTAGTCTTAGGCGGTTTTACAGGGGGAATGGAAAGCGGATTTTTAGGGGTAGTAGCTATTGCACTTGCATTTGGGCTTGCAATCGTAGCGGCTGCCTATGCGATAGGAGATATATCGGGATGTCATGTCAATCCGGCAGTTTCTTTGTCTATGCTTATTACGGGCAGAATGAACTTAAATGATTTTATAGGATATGTAATAGCACAGGTTCTTGGTGCTTTAGCCGGAAGCGGAGTACTTGCATTCATTACATCGGCAAGTCAGGGACTTAGAGGATTTGGCGCCAATGGTTACGGAGAATTAAGCGGAGTCGGTTTAAATATGGCCGGAGCTTTAGCCGTGGAAGTTATTCTTACTTTTGTATTTATAATGACTATTTTAAGAGTGACGGACAATGAAAAAACAAGTAATATGGCAGGTCTTGTAATTGGTTTGACACTTACTTTTGTACATATAATAGGTATTCCTTTAACAGGAACCTCTGTCAATCCTGCAAGAAGTTTGGCACCTGCAATATTTACGGGAGGAGCAGCTTTATCTCAGGTTTGGTTATTTATCCTTGCACCTTTGGTTGGCGGTGCAATTGCTGCTTTTGTTCATAAATATTTATATTCCACGGATAAATAATAATAGATTATAAAAAGAGCATATGAAAATCATATGCTCTTTTTTTATTATAAATTTAAAAAAGTACTTGACTTGGAGTTCACTCCAAGTGATAGGGTTTTATTGTAAAGAAAATATTTATAAAAATATATTTATAAAGGAGATAAAATGAAAAAGAAATTGATTGTTTATTATTCATACACGGATAATACAAAAAAGATAGTGGATATTTTAAAAGATAAACTCGATGTTGATATTGTGAGGTTAGAAACAGTAAAACCTTACAGCGGAAGTTATGATGATGTAGTTGAGCAGGGGAAAAAAGAAACTGACAGTGGCTATATGCCGGAAATTAAAGAAATAGAAACAGATTTAAATGACTATAATGAAATCCTATTGGGAAGTCCCGTTTGGTGGTATACGTTTGCTCCTGCCGTCAGAACTTTTCTTTCTAAATATGATTTAAGCGGAAAAATTATTATTCCTTTCATTACTAACGGAGGGTGGATAGGAAGTACTGTTAATGATATAAAAAATATGGCAAAAAATTCAGAAGTAAAAAATGAGATTAATATAAAATTTAACGGAAGTAATCTAGAGACTTCCATGAATGAAATAAATTCATGGATAAATAGATTATAAAAAATAATAAAATTAAAAGGAGATAAAAAATGAACAGTAAAAAATCTTTGGTAGCTTATTTTTCACATAGCGGGAATACGAAAACCGCAGCAGAAAAAATAGCAGGTTTAACTAACAGTGACTTATTTGAAATAAAGCCGGTTAAAAGGTATCCCAATAATTACAACGAGACGGTTGATATTGCAAAAAAGAAGCTAATTCAAATGCAAGACCTAAAGTAGAGAATAGCGTAGAGGATATGGATTCATACGATGTGATTTACCTTGGTTATCCAAATTGGTGGAGTACGATGCCTATGGCAGTGTTTACTTTTTTGGAAGGATATAACCTAAGCGGTAAAAAAATCTATCCTTTCTGTACACATGGAGGAAGCCGTATGGGAAGAAGCGAGAAGGATATAGAAGACTTATGTCCGAATTCTCTAATTGCAAAAGGACTTCCTATCAGCGGCAGCAGCGTAAATGGCTGTGATGATATATTAAAAGATTGGATCGAGGAAGAATAATATGTCAATTTATGAAAAAGCAAAAGAGTATGATAAAAAAATTTCTTCTTTAGATAGTTTGGATTTAATAGATACTGATCCTGATTTTATGGAGATTTTTAATAATTTTGCATTGGATGAAGTAATCAATCAAAATGATTTGGACGAAAAAACTAGGTTTATGGCTATTTTATCTGCATTGATAGGATGTCAGGGGATAGATGAATACAAAATAATGTTATTATCCGCACTGGAAGCTCAAATCACTCCAATAGAAATTAAAGAAATAGTTTATCAGGGAGCCGCATATTTAGGTATTGGAAGAGTTCTTCCGTTTTTAAAAGCAACAAATGAAATTTTAAGAGAAAGAGGAATTGAACTTCCCCTTGAAAGTCAGTCTACAACCACTAAAGAAAACAGAAGAGAAAAAGGCAGTCAAGTTCAAGTGGATATTTTCGGAGAACATATGAAAGACTTTTGGAAATCCGGTCCCGAAGAAAGTAAACATATAAATTATTGGCTGGCTGCAAATTGTTTTGGGGATTATTATACGAGAAGAGGTCTTAATTATAAAGAAAGAGAAATGATAACTTTCTGTTTCTTATCCGCACAGGGAGGATGTGAGCCTCAGCTCATAAGCCATGCCGCGGCAAATATGAAAATAGGAAATGATAAAGAATTCTTGATAAAAATAATTTCCCATTGTCTTCCTTATATAGGTTATCCCCGTTCTTTAAATGCGCTTAACTGCGTAAATGAAGCAGAAAAGAAAGAAAAATAAATATATTTAAATCAAGGAGAAATCAAAATGAATGAAATAAAACAATTGGATAATGAGATTTTTGAAAGAGGAAACAAAAATGACGCTTTTAAAGATTATTTTGTAGGACAAAGCTATTTGAATATGCTGTCTATGGAAGGTGTAAGTATAGGAAATGTAACTTTTGAACCGGGGTGCAGAAATAACTGGCATATACATCATAAAGGAGGGCAAATCCTTTTGGTGACCGGTGGTAGAGGGTACTATCAGGAATGGGGCAAAGATGCAAAGGAGTTATTCCCGGGAGACGTCGTAAACATTCCTCCGGAAGTCAAGCATTGGCACGGAGCTGCTAAAGACAGCTGGTTTGTTCATTTGGCTGTAGAAGTTCCCGCAGAAGGCGCATCAAATGAGTGGCTGGAAGCAGTAAGTAATGAAGATTATAATAAATTAAAATAATTATTTGTGTTTAGTAGAAGCATATCTGGTAAAATAAAAAAATGTTTTATTTAATTTGTTTTTTTAAATACTTGACTTGGAGTCCACTTCAGGTTATATAATAGAAAAAAATAATAACTTTATAAAATACTAAATTATTGTCGGAGGTTCTTATTATGAAAATAGCCGAAGTAAGTAAAAAATTAGATATATCAGGAGATACCATTCGTTATTATGAAAGAATTGGTCTTATTCCTCATGTTCCAAGAAACGGCGGTGGGATAAGAGAATTCAGGGAAGAAGACTTGAATTGGATTGAATTTATAAAATGCATGAGAAGTGCGGGACTTTCCATAGAATCTTTGGTTGAATATGTAGCTTTATTTCAAGAGGGCGATAAAACCATTGAAGGAAGAAAAGAAATTTTAATGGAAGAACGTGAAAAATTAAGTAAAAAAATTGCCGAAATGCAAAGCACATTGGAGCGCTTGGATTATAAAATTGAAAGATATGATAAGGGTCTGATGAAAAAATGTGAAGATAATTTAATTAAAAATTAAATTTTTGATTTTTAAAATTATAAAAAGTAAATATATAAAATTTTAATGATTTTAATAAAGTATAAATGAAAAAATAAACATAGATAAAGTAAATTTTTCTATGTTTATTTTTTTGCCGTTTTACGTTTTTTTTACTTTATATTTACTAAAGTATGATTTCCGGAAAATTGATATTGATATATGATAACCACATAATAAATATCATTTCAAAGAGAGGAAAATAAAAAAGAATGAAAAAGAAATTATTGGCTGTATGTTTATCAGCATTATGTTTAATCGGCTTTGCCGGCTGCGGAGCTTCTAGTTCCGGTACAATAACAATGGCGGGTTCCACATCTATGGAAAGTGTCGCAAAAGCTTGGGCTGAGGCTTATCAATTAAATAATGATGTAACTATCGATGTTCAAGGCGGAGGTTCGTCAGCGGGTGTAACAAGCGTAAAGGACGGGAGTGCTCAAGTTGGTATGTTAAGCAGGGAACTTAAAGATGAAGAAAAAGAACAAGGATTAACAGAATATCAAGTAGCTATTGACGGTATTGCAATCGTCGTAAACAAAGATAACAAAGTTAAAAACTTGACTAGCGGGCAAATTGCTGACATCTACACAGGTAAGATTACAAACTGGAAAGATGTAGGTGGCGATGACAGCGAAATCGTCGTTGTTGGAAGAGAAGCCGGAAGCGGTACAAGAGATGGTTTTGAAAGTATCCTTGACGTTGAAGAAAAATGCAAATACAAAGCAGAATTAAATGAAACGGGACAAGTAAAATCAACTGTCGCTACAACAAAAGGTGCTATAGGTTATATGTCACTGGGATATGTAGATGATGAATTAAAGGCTGTAAAAGTTGACGGAGTTGCTCCAAGCGAAAGTACAGTTTCTGACGGGAGTTATAAAGTTCAAAGACCATTTATAGTAGTAACCAGCGGAGATGCTTCAAGTGAAATAAAAGCTTTTGTAGAATATATGTTAAGTGCTGACGGACAAGGTATTGTAGAGAGCAGTCACTTTGTAAAAGTAAAATAAGAATAAATAATAAATAAATTTACATACATTAATGCACCTTATGGTGCATTAATGTTACATTTTAAGAGGTAAGCGGATGAAATTAAAAAATAAAACCAAGCAGGATAGAGTATCCGGGATATTTGAAAAGATTTTTTTATTTTGCGCTGTTATTTCCATTATAAGCGTTATCGTTATAAGCTTATACATGATTATATCAGGATTTCCAGCAGTTAAAGAGATAGGTCTTTTTAACTTTCTATTTGGTACGGTTTGGAACCCGACAGGAGCAAATCCCAGCTACGGAATTCTTCCAATGATACTTTCAAGTATCTTTGCCACATTCGGTGCTATTATTATAGGCGTTCCTATAGGGGTGTTGACGGCAGTATTTTTAAGTGAAATAGCAAATAAAAAAGTTGCTAATTTTATCAGACCGTTTATAGAAATACTATCCGGTATCCCTTCTGTCATATATGGATTTGTAGGACTTATATTATTGGTTCCTTTTATTGCAAAAATATTTAATCTATCCTATGGAGCAAATCTTTTTACGGGTATGCTTGTATTATCAATAATGATACTTCCTACAATCGTAACTATAAGCGAAAATAGTATCAGATCTCTTCCCAGTGAATATAAAGAAGCTTCGTTAGGTCTTGGTGCTACTAAAATGCAGACTATATTCAAAATACTTATTCCTGCTGCAAGGAGCGGTATCACAACAAGTATCGTGCTTGGCATAGGCAGGGCTATAGGAGAGACTATGGCAGTTATAATGGTTACCGGTAACAGCGTTAATATGCCGGGTATATTCCAGTCTGTAAGACTTATGACCAGTGGGATAGTATCGGAAATGTCTTATGCTGTCGGCTTACATAAAGATGCATTATTTGCAATCGGGCTGGTATTATTTATCTTTATTATGATAATAAACTTAGTATTAAATGTCTTTCTATCTAGAGCAGACAAGAAATATGATTAAGCGGGAGGAAGAGATGAAAAAGAAAAAATTTAGATTAATAGATAATATACTTAAGTTTCTTGTTATCCTAAGTGCAGGATTTACCGCACTTCTTGCTTTATCACTTATTTTATATGTAATGGTTAAAGGTGTTGGGAGTATTGATTTAAAAATGCTGACGACTTCTCCAAGTGAACTTACGGGTTCTGTCGGTGTATTTCCGATGATAGTCAATACTTTATATATGATAGTTTTGACTCTTGTTATTGCAGTCCCAATCGGAATAGGAAGTGCGATTTATCTTAATGAATATGCAAGAAAAGACAGTAAATTAGTTAAAGCAGTGGAATTTACAACTCAAACTTTAGCGGGTATTCCTTCAATCATATATGGTTTGTTCGGCTATATGTTTTTTAGCATATTTTTGGGACTTAGAGTATCTATCATATCAGGTGCACTTACTTTATCTATTATGGTCCTTCCGACACTAATAAGAACTACACAGGAAGCTTTAAGCAGTGTACCTAATATGTACAGAGAAGGTGCTCTGGGAATGGGAGCTAAAAAGATATATTTAATAAGAACTATTCTGCTTCCTTGTTCTATGCCCGGGATTGTAACGGCAGTAATTCTTAGTATAGGCAAAGTCGTAGGTGAAAGTGCTGCTTTGATATTTACCGCGGGAATGGGTTATATGCTGACGGGAGGAGTGATAGATCATATATTTAAAAGCGGTGCAACTCTTACCGTTCAGCTTTACTTATATGCTTCAAGGGGTGAAAATCTCTCTGTTTGTTTTGCACTTGCGAGTATATTAATCGTAATAGTACTTATTATAAATGTATCGGCTAGGCTTCTATCAAAAAAGTTAGAAGCTAAGTAGGAGGAAAAATGGAAAGTAGAAAAAAAATCATAACTAAAAATATGGACCTTTACTATTCTGAAAACCATGCTTTGAAAAACATTAATATGGATATTTTAGAAAATGAAGTAGTTTCGTTAATAGGTCCCAGCGGATGCGGAAAATCAACATATTTAAAAAGCATAAATAGGATGAACGATCTTGTGGAAGGTGTAAAAATAACCGGAGAGATCTTAATAGATAATGAAAATATTTACGATGAAGATATAGATGTAACTCTTCTTAGAAAAAAAGTTGGTATGGTATTTCAAAAGCCTAATCCATTCCCAATGAGTATTTATGATAATATCGCTTACGGACCTAAAGTTCATGGGATAAAAAATAAAAGTGAGCTTGATGAGATCGTAGAGAGAAGTTTGAAGGGCGCGGCTTTATTTGATGAAGTAAAAGACAGACTAAAAAAATCCGCATTTGGGTTATCGGGAGGTCAGCAGCAGAGACTTTGCATTGCGAGAGCATTGGCAGTAGAGCCTGAAATCCTTTTGATGGATGAACCTACAAGTGCATTAGACCCTATTTCCACTATGAAAATAGAAGAATTGGTATTTGATTTAAAGAAAAAATATACTGTTGTTATTGTTACACACAATATGCAGCAAGCTGCAAGGATTTCCGACAAGACTGCTTTTTTCCTTCTGGGAGAGCTTATCGAATACAATAAGACATCGGCGCTGTTTGCAAATCCCAAACATCCGAAGACGGAAGAATATATAACCGGAAGATTTGGTTGATAATATATAAAGGAGAATATAAATGAGTGCAAGAAGAAGATTTGATGAAGAATTAGATTTATTACATCATGAGCTTGTAGAAATGGGTTCCATGATTGAAAAAGCAATAAAGACTTCATTTAATGCAATAGAAAGTGATGATGAAGAAGCTGCAAAATATATAATCGAATCGGATAAAGCGATAAACGAAATGGAAAGAAAGATCGAAGCAAGATGTTTAAAGCTTATATTAAGACAGCAGCCTGTAGCTACTGATTTAAGACTTATATCAACGGCTATGAAGATGATCACCGATATGGAAAGAATAGGAGACCATGCGGCTGATATCGCTTCAATCTGCTTAGATGATGAAAAAGAAAAAAATCCTGAACCTTTTAGAATTGTGGATAATAAGATATTGGAAATGGCAAATATTGATTTGGAAATGGTAGCATCCAGTATTTCTGCTTTTATTAACGATAACTTAGAGCTTGCAAGGACTACCATAAAGACCGATAATGAAGTTGATGAGTTGTTTTACGAAGTTAGAGATGATATAATAAAAGGGCTTAAATCGGATAAAATTTCTCCGAGCCTTGCGATGGATACACTTATGCTGATTAAATATTTGGAACGTATCGGGGATCATGCAACTAATATATGTGAATGGGTAATATTTTATTTGACCGGAGAACATAAGAATAAGAAATTATTATAAAGAAAAGGAAAAATTATGGGTAATTATATTTATGTAGTTGAAGATGATAATAATATAAGCGAATTATTAAAATGCTCTCTTGAAGCATTTAACTATTATGTCAAGGTATTTGAAAACTGTGAAGATATGATGATTGCTTTAAAAGAAGAAAAGCCTAAGTTGATGTTACTTGATATAATGCTTCCGGGAATGAGCGGTATAGATGCGCTTAAACTGCTAAAAAACAGCAATAAATATAAAAGTATTCCTATAATTATTTTGAGTGCTAAAAGCAGTGAGATAGATAAAGTAAATGCTCTTGAACTTGGAGCGGATGATTATGTTACCAAACCTTTTTCTGTCCTTGAACTTTCTTCAAGAATAAAAAGTGTTCTTAGGAGAAGTTATAAAGAAGAAGATAACATCTTAAATTATAAAGATATTACAATAGATAAAGAAAATTATCACGTTTCACATGATGGCGAAGAGGTTATCCTTACGAAAAAAGAATATAAAATACTTTTATATATGCTTGAAAATAAAGGCAGAGTGGTAACAAGAGAAGAACTTCTAAACGAAGTTTGGGGTTACGATTTTGAAGGCGAAAGCAGAACTCTAGATATGCATATGAAGACACTTAGAAATAAAATAGGAAGTGAAGACGATAAATATAAATATATAAAGACTATCAGAGGAATAGGATACAAGTTAGGTTAATAAAATGAGAAGGTTTGTATTCATTCGTAGTTTTATTGTAGGACTTGTATGTACTTTGATACTTAGCTTTTCCTTTTTTATAGTTTTATCTAAAACTCAGGATAATGGTTATCATACTACTATTGAAGGGTTTCTTCATACTGTTAACGAAACATATGAGTTTGGTGATGATTACCAAAAGGATGTAGATTATCTTAAAGAAATCTCTACCGATAAATACAGAGTGACGTTGATTTCTCCGAAGGGTGTGGTTTTGGCAGATTCGGCTCATGAAGGGATAACCGAAAATCACTCTAACCGCGAAGAAATAAAAGATGCAAAGATAAAAGGTGAAGGATACGTAATAAGGAATTCGTCTACTTTAAAAGAAAAAGTAATGTATGGAGCTATGGTTCTTAAAAATAAAAATATATTAAGAGTAATGGTACCTATGGGGACAATATATGAAAACCTTCTTACAAAAATAACCATATTTTTACTTGCAATAATTATATCATTTTTGATTTCATGGTTATTTGCAAGGAAGTTTGCAAAGGATTCCGCAATACCTTTCGGAAGCGCTGTCGATGTATATAAGAAAGAATTTTTTGCCAACGCTTCTCATGAACTTAAAACACCTATTACATCCATAAGAGGTTTTGCTGAACTTATTTCTTCAGGACTCATTGATGATAAAGATAAAATAATTGAGTATAGTACAACAATAAAGAAGGAAGCTATCAGGATGGATACTTTGGTTGAAGGTATACTTAAATTGTCGAGTTTAGAAGATGTTGATGAAGAAGACATGCCTTTAGAAGAAGTTAATGTAAGCGATGTTGTTAAAGAAGCCGTAGAAGTACTTGATTATAAGATATATGAGCGAAATATAACCGTAGATCTGGATTTGAAAGACGGATATATAATGGCAAGACATGAGGATATATTAAGGGTATTTATAAATTTAATCGAAAACGGAATCAAATACAATAAAGATAATGGTAAGATTTATATAGATATAAAGCAAATAAAAAGAAAAGTTCATATAACGATTAAAGATACCGGAATAGGGATTAAAGAAGAAAATCTACCGCATATATTTGAAAGATTTTACAGAGTGGATAAAAGCAGAAACAGAAAAGTGGAAGGCTCCGGACTCGGACTTTCAATAGTTAAAAGAATAATATATAAGTACAAAGGAACGATAGAGGTTAAATCCGTTTATAATGCAGGTACGACTTTTATGATAACTTTCGATGTTATACAAAAATAAAAAAGAAGATTATTATCTTCTTTTTTATTTGCTCCAATATTCATTGATTTTTTGTTCGCTCCACTTTTCATAGGTTCCGTTTATCGTCTTATATTTACTGCTTATTGTCATCTTATTATCGTTATTTATAGTGAAGGTTAAAGTTTCTTTATTATTGGTTTCATAATCTTTGTATGTTACTTTATATTTATTTTCTCCGATTTCTGATATTGATGATATTTGTCCTCCTGCGTCCGAACCGGACGGACCGCTGTTTAGTAAAGATACAACTAGTTTTAGCTGGACACTTGAACCGTTTCCGTCATCTTTTACAACGATTAATCTATTATTCTTTTTATTAACCCAGTATCCCATAACTGCTTTTTCTTTTTCCAAATAACTGGTGTGATAAATTTCTTCTTCGTCTTCGCCCATTACTTCCATAGTTATATTTTTTATAGCTTGATTATCTGATGAGTCCTTAGCTGTAATTGTTACGTCGTATGAACCTGATTTTGTTGTATCATAATCTCCGTCTAAAGTAATTGTTAGTTTATCGCTTGAGTTATCTGTTATGGTAGCATATTTATTTATATTAAATTTTTTATCGCTGGCAACAACTTTAATGGTTTCATCGCATTTGATTGTAGGATTTGTAGTATCAACAACTTTAAAAGTTAATTCCTGCTCATCTGTTTTTTTATTATCTTTTTTTATTATGTAGTGAACCGTATATTCTCCGCATTTTCCAATATCGATATCATTTTCCAACGCTTCCACAGTGTATCCTTCGCCATTTTCTATAGTTATTAAATCTAGTAATTTTGTATTTTTATTAGCCTCTATACTTTCATTTTTAAGAGATATTGTAGGACCTTTTGAACATCCTCCAAGTAGCAATAAACTAATTAGTATACTTGTAATTAATATTATATTTTTTCTTTTCATCTTTTACCTCTTATTTAAATTTAGCTCCTTTAACTTTACTGTAATTACCATATGAAGTTACATTTTCAATTTTATTATAGGCTCTTACTTTATAATAATAAGGTTTGTTTTTCTTCTTTTTAGATTTATCTATATAAGATAATTTACTTGTCGTCGCAATTTTTTTATACTTTTTATTTTTATAGTTTGAACGATAAATTTGGTAACCTTTAGCATAGGATGATTTTGAGTATTTGATTTTGACAGCATAATTTTTACCCTTACTGATCTTTATCCCTTTTACAGATGCAGGTTTCTTTATGTATTTTATACACCCTGCATAACTATAGTTACCATATATTACTGTACTTCCATTTTTATAATAAGGCCTTATTTTATAATAATAAAATTTATCTTTTTTTACTTTATCAATAAAATAATTTTTATTCGTTGTCCCTATTTTTTTATAGTTTTTATCTTTAATCGTAGATCTATATACTTCATATCCGGTAGTATTATATGATTTATTGTATTTGATATCAACATTGCTTCCGCTTGAATTTTTAATACTCAAACCTGTGATATTGCTTGGTTTTATTTGTAAGCTTTTTACCTCAGAGTATTTGCCCTTTGCAGAAAATTCAAATTTGGTTGCATATCCTATGACTTTAAAATAGTATGTTTGAGGGAATTTCAATTTTTTTGCAGTCATAGTTGTTGAAGTCGTTTCTCCGAGTTTCGTATACTTCCCATTTTCTGAAGTTGAATAATAAACCATATATTTATTTGCGTTTACTTTGTTCCAGCTTATTTTAATATTGTCAGCACCTTGCTGTTCTAATTTTACATTAGGTGCAGCTGGAGCTTTAGGTAGGTCTGTTTGAAGTATAAAGCCTTTATTTGCTGTTGAGGCTTTCTTTTCTGCTGTACTGTAGTTTGATAAATCGTTCCAGCCATAATTTTTATTAGTATCTACTGCCAAATAATCTTCTCTTATATATGGTCTGTCTTTATATTCATCTGAAGGCTGTCCTTTTGCAAATGCTTTATAAGAGAATTTAGTCCCGTCTACCCAAGTAAATGATCCTTGTTTCTTTTCATCCGTTGCACCTATAAAATAATAATCCTTTTTTCCGTATTGTTTTATCATATTTATTACTGCTTTGTTTCTTGTGCTGTTACTTAATACTGCCAGATGTCCTCCAAGTCTCTTACATATGTTTTCCGAATATTTCCAAGACGAAGAGACCTCAAATAGTGAATAGATCTTATTATCGGCAATGATTGATTTTTTAGGTGTATATTTAGGTAAATCTATATAAAATACTGTTTGGGCACTTGCACTGCTCTTAGTACCATATTTACTGTCTAAAGCTTGTATAAATACTTTATATTCCCCGGGTAATAAATTATTAAACGTGACTTCATTTTTTGTTGTGCTGCCGCTTAATGTAGGGAAAGATGTTGCATATTCTTTAGGAACAGAGTAAAGATAATATTTATAACTATTTGCGTTTTTTACTTTACTCCATGTTACTTTCATAGATTTTGATGTTGTTCTTGCTTTATATTTACTCGTTATTACCGGCAGGCATTTTTTACATCCTTTGGCAAGTCCGTATTTTTTATCTGTACTTGAAGTTGTTTTAGCTAATTTCCCGCAGATACATTTCCCTACTAAAACATGAGGATGTTTTTTTATATCCTGCACTCCGTATTTATTGTACACATGAGTATGATTTTTAATATAAATATATTTTAATTTACCCGGGTTTACTTCCGCAGTTGAAGAATAGCTTGGGGCTTTATTGATTTGAAAATGAAGGTGAACACCTGTAGCTGCACCTGTTGCACCCATATATCCTATTATTTGTCCTTGTTTAATACTTTGATTCTTTTTTACATATATAGAACTCATATGCATGTATGTAGATCTATCCTTATTGTCACTGTGTTGTATGATTACATAATTACCCCTGCCGCTGTCATATCCTGTCTCTACGACCTTACCTGTCTTTGCGGCCAGTATATATTTGCTGTCACATACCAAATCAACTCCGGCATGGAATTTTTTAGTCCCGTATATCGGATGTATTCTCCAGCCGTAAGAGCTGGTGACATGTGCTTTAGTATCTTCAAGCGGATATCTGTAGCTTTGTGCATTTATGGTTTTTAAGCTAAAGCTAATTGTAAAAATAAAAGTTAAAATAAATATTATATTTAGTGACAAATTTCTTTTTTTCATTATGTAAAACCCCTTTAATATAACCATTTTATATTTAAATAAAAAAAATGTCAATAAATGCATTAAATAAGGATATATAGGGTATAAAAAAAAGCTGCTATACAACAGCTTCTTTTTTATTTTTTGAATTTTTTTTGTTAAAATCACAAAGACTATTAAGTGGACATATTTCACATTTTGGATTTCTTGCCGTACAAATTTTTCTGCCATGCCATATGATCCAATGATGTGCATTTGACCAATATTCTTTTGGTATTTTTTTCATTAAAGATTGTTCGGTTTTCAAAACATCCTCGCTATTAGCAAGTCCTATCCTATTTGATACTCTTTGAACATGTGTATCTACTGCTATAGCCGGAACTCCGAAAGCATTGGATAGAACTACATTTGCGGTTTTTCTTCCTACTCCGTTTAATTTAATGAGCTCTTCCATAGTTTTTGGTACTTCCTCATTGTATTCATTACATAATGTAAAACAAGTTTTGATGATATTTTTTGATTTAGTATTGGAAAGTCCGCAGCTTTTTATGTATTTTAAAAGTTCTTTTTCACCCATTTCCAATATGGCTGATGGAGTATTGGCTACTTTAAACAATTTTTCTGTAACAATATTTACTCTTTCATCAGTACATTGTGCAGAAAGGATAGTAGCAATAAGCAGTTCAAACGGGCTTTTGAAATCAAGTCCGCATTTGTATTCTCCGTAATGTTTGCTTAAAATATCTATAACTTCCAACGTTTCTTTTTTTGTTTTCATAATTTTTACCTTAACTTTTTTTACCTTGATTTATTTATTAATTATTGTATCATAGCTAAACGAAAATGGAACAATAATTAAGAAGAAAATTTAGAAAGGAAGTAAAAAAATGAGAAGAACTACTATGTCAATGTTAACCGGAATTACTGCCGGACTTATAGCCGGAGTGGGAATGACTTCATATATGGCAACAAATAAAAAGATGAGAAAACCGGTTAAGAAAATGAAAAATGCAGTTGAAAAAGCTGCAAAAGAAGCTGCAAGTGAAATCAAAGATATGAGTTTAAAGAACTAGTTAAAGAAATAGTAATAATCAAAAGCCTCTGAATATGCATATCAGAGGCTTTTATTTTATAAATATTTTATATTTTTTCAAATTCTTTTTTTATTTTTTATGTTTAAGTTTCAATGTACTTTGTTTTATCGTTTAAAAATTAGAAATATTTATTGTTTATAATATTTTTTAATTGTAGCTAATTTTTTAATCTTTTTATCATTTCATATTTAAGAATTATAGATTTATTTAATATAATTTTATTATAAAATTTTAATAAATTAAATTAATTAGTTTCTATATTTACATAAAAGTTAAAATTATCCTAATAATAATACTATGAAAAAAGGAATTTTATTTAGTTTTATTTTTATATTATTTATAGGTTTATACAGTTATAATTATAATCCCAAAATAACAACAAGGACATTAATGATCTATATGAATGGATCTGATTTAGAGACTGAAAATAAGATAGCCAGTTCGGATTTAGCTGAATTGATGAATGCTCGAGTTCCAAAGGGAATGACTGTATTGGTCGAAACCGGCGGGACAAAAAAATGGCATAATAAAAGTATAAGTGAGAACCACAACCAAATATTTGAAATAAAAAACGGGAAATTAAAACTTCTAAAAACAATGCCTAAACAAAGTATGGGCGACAGCAGAACTTTAAGCGGTTTTATAGATTTTTCATTAAATTATAAAGAAAGTAAAGAAAATATTTTGGTTTTATGGAATCATGGAGGGGGGGCTATTGTTGGGTTTGGCAAGGATGAAAATTTCAAAAGCGATACACTGCTTTTAGATGAATTAAAAAAAGGTTTTAAGACTTCATATGAACATACAAAAAAGAAATTAGATCTTGTAGTCTTTGACGCTTGCTTAATGTCTTCTTTGGAAACGGCAAATTCTATAAAAGACTATTCCAAGTATATGGTTGCAAGTGAAGAACTTGTTTTAGGATATGGTTTCGATTATAAGAAAATAGTTAATAATTTTAATAACAGAAATTTGGAGAATATAGGTAAAGTATTTGTAGATACTTATTATAATGAGAGTAAAAATAAGAAAAAAGATAATCTCGTAACTATGTCTTTTTTAGATTTAAACAATGTCGGTAAGTTATATAATAATTTTAATGAAAAATTAAAAGAAAATGATATTAAAAAAAATACTCCAAATTTAAATAGTAAAATGCTAAATGCAATTACTTTTGGTGGCAGAACAAAAGAAGAAGGCTTTAGTAATATGGTTGATCTGGGTGCTTTATCAAAAAATCTATTCAGCCAAAAGGATAATGAAGATATTAATAAAGATATAAATAAAGTTGTGGTATATAATAAAAATGGATATATAAATAAAGATGCTTGTGGATTATCCGTTTATTTCCCGGTCAATTATAACAATAAAGCTATTTATGAACTTAAATTATATAACTATTTAAGTTTGGATAATGAATATTATAAATTCTTAAAAAAATACGTTGATAACGAAAATATAAAAAAAGTTAGTCATTTATATGATATAAAAAAAGTAAGCGGCAAAAATATAATTTATGAAATAAAATTAAATGATGAAAAGAAAAATAAACCTTTTTATTTGGATAATAATATATTAAGTGTAAAAAAAATATCTACAAAGGGTAAAATAAATGTTTATACTGCTCCTATAATATATAACGATAAAGAAGCTAGTCTGCGTTTTGAACAAGAAACAGCTACCGGTAAATTCAATATAGAAGGGGTAATAATGTCTAGAGGCACACTTAATTTATCGGAGAAGAAAATATTAAGTTTAAAAGAAAATGATAAAGTTAGAGTTTTAAATTATGAATTTTTGGAAGACGGCGAAATAAAGAGAATAAAAGGGATTGAACTTAAAGTAACATCGAACACCTCAATATTACAAATGTAATGAAAAATATGAAAATTTTTTCATATTTTTAATAAAAAACTATAATGTTTTTTTTCAGAATATAGTATAATGAAGTTTAGTGAAAACTTAGAATAATATTTTAAATAATTTATATAAAAAGGAGAATACAGAAGTGAAAAAAATAGCAGTTTTAACTAGCGGCGGCGACGCACCCGGAATGAATGCGGCTATAAGGGCCGTTGTTCGTGCCGGGATATACTATGGTTTTGAAGTTTATGGAGTTTATCAAGGATATAAAGGACTTATTGAAGATGATTTGGAAAAGCTGGATGAATACTCAGTATCGGATAAAATCCAAAGAGGCGGTACATTCCTTCGTTCTGCAAGATGTTTGGAAATGAAAACCGATGAAGGTTTAAATAAAGCAGTCAATACATTACATAAACACGGTATTGAAGGTTTGGTAGTTATCGGCGGAGACGGTTCTTACCGAGGAGCACAAAAATTAAGCAGAGCGGGAATTAATGTAATAGGGATTCCGGGAACAATAGACAATGATATATCGTGTACGGAATATTCTATCGGTTTTGATACTGCAGTTAATACAGCAGTAGACGCAATAAATAAAATCAGAGACACATCCTCTTCTCATAACAGAGTAAATGTAGTAGAAGTTATGGGTCGTAACAGTGGTTTTATAGCTTTATATGCGGGAATTGCAGCCGGTGCGGAAGCTATCTTGATACCTGAAAAAGAACTTAATTTGGATGTTGTTTGTGACAGGATAAAAAAAGGTTTTGCTCTCGGTAAATATTACGGATTGGTAATATTGGCTGAAGGCGTAGGACACTATGAAGAATTCTGTGATGTTATTGAAAAATACTCGGGAGTTACTACAAGAGGCACAAACCTTGGTTATATCCAAAGGGGCGGTTCTCCGTCTGCATTTGACAGAATGCTTGCCAGTAAAATGGGAGCGATGGCAGTTGAATGTTTAAAAGATGGTAAGACAAACAGATGTATGTGTTATCAGCACGGAAGATTTTTAGATATGGAAATCGAAGAAGCATTATCTATGCCATACAGTATTGATGAAGAAGCTAAAAGAATTGCAGAAATGATTGCAATATAATATAGATTTGAAATAGGAGATAATCATAAATTATGAAAAAAACAAAAATTGTTTGTACAATAGGTCCTGCGAGTGAAGATAAAAAGATATTGACTCATTTAATCGCATCCGGAATGAATGTAGCAAGACTTAATTTTTCTCACGGTGACTATGAAGAACATCAGGGAAGAATTGATACTATCAAAGAAATCAGACAAAAATTAAATCAGCCAATAGCTATTTTGCTTGATACAAAAGGTCCTGAAATCAGAACTAAAAAGTTTAAAGACGGCGGTGTGTTTTTAAAAGAAGGCAGTATGTTTACTCTTACTGTCGGAGATGAACTTGGAGACGAAAATAAATGTTCTACAACATATGATCATTTGGCAGAAGAGCTTAAAAAAGGCGATGTAGTACTTATAGACGATGGTCTAATAAAGTTAACCGTTAGAGAAATCAAAGGTAAAGATGTAATTCTTAGAGTAGATAACGGCGGTCCCGTTAAAAATCATAAGAGTATAAATATCCCGGGAGTTAATATCAAGCTTCCCGCTCTTACTGAAAAAGATACAAATGACTTATTATTTGGTATCAAAAATGATGTTGATTTTGTAGCTGCTTCTTTCATTAGAAGTAAAGAAGATGTTTTCGCTATAAGAGAAGTCCTTAATAATAACGGCGGAGAAGATATTCATATCATTTCTAAGATTGAAAACAGACAAGGTGTTGACAATATAGATGAAATCATTGAAGCCAGTGACGGGATTATGGTTGCAAGAGGTGACCTTGGAGTTGAAATCCCTGCTGAAGAAGTTCCTATAGTTCAAAAGGATATTATCAAGAAATGTAACTATGTAGGTAAACCTGTTATTACCGCTACGCAAATGCTTGACAGTATGATAAATAACCCAAGAGCAACAAGAGCCGAAGTAACAGACGTTTTTAATGCTATTTTTGACGGTACGGATGCAATAATGTTATCGGGAGAGACCGCTGCAGGTAAATATCCTATTGAAGCTGTACAAACAATGGGTATAATCGCTGAATCGGCGGAAGGAAAATTAGCCAGCGATTTCAGAACCAGAAGTAAATATATAAATGACCAAAGTATGACGAGTGCAGTAAGTTTATCTACCGTTCAGATTGCGGATTCACTTAATGCAAAAGCGATACTTACACCTACAAGTTCAGGTTATACAGCAAGAAGGATTTCAAAATACAGACCTAACTGTGATATAGTCGCTTATACTGATAAAGAATATGTACAAAGAAGATTATCTCTTGTTTGGGGTGTAGAAGCTTATAAGATCGATGTATTCTCGGATGTAGAATTACTTTATAAGACAATCATAAAGAGTGCAAAGGATCATTTCCACGTTCAAAACGGGGATATGGTAGTTATAACCGCAGGTATTCCTCTTGGCGTTAAAGGCACTACTAACTCTATAAGGATTGAAACTGTAGGAGAACATGTACTTAAAGGTGCTGGACTGATTGGCGGAAGAATTAAAAACAGAGGTTTAAGAATTTATACTAAAGAAATATCTGACTTTAAAGACGGAGAAATTTTAGCATTAACTTCTCTTGATTCAAAAGCTATGGACTTGGTAGAAAAAGCAGGCGGTGTTATATACAGCGAAAAGGCTTTTCCTAATGAAGTAGAAATGAAATTAAAGGGACTTGATATCCCTACATTGGTTGGTGTGGAATCTTTTGAAGGCTATGAAGATAAAGAAAAAGTTACTTTAGATGCTTCAAGAGGTATTTTGTATAAAATCAACTAATAATAAATATAAAATATAACAGAAATGACAGAGGCTTGATATGGAAAAAGGTTTGAAAAAGGGCAATATATTTAAATTTTTAGTGGACATGTTTTTTGTAACACTTGCATGCATGATTATGGCGTTTGCATTTGCCGCATTTTGTATTCCTCTTGATATTGCTCCGGGCGGATTTTCAGGGCTTGCCACTGTCATTTATTCATTTACAGGGGCTCCGGTCGGAGCCGTTTCTTTTATAATGTGCATTCCTCTTTTTGTAATACTTTATAAAGATATGGGTGCCATTAATTTTTTTAAAACTCTTTACGGGACTTTTGCATTTTCATTTTTCATAGATTTAATGACAGGTAAATTTAATATTACCAATGATTTATTTTTAGCCTCGGTTTTCGGAGGTATAGTTTTTGGTGTCGGTGTAGGACTTCTGTTTAAATTCAAAGGAACTACCGGTGGGACTGAATTATTGGCTCTTTTAATTCAGAAGAGATTTCCGCATTTTACTATGGGTAATTTGATTTTGATGTTGGACGGTCTGGTTGTGCTTATTGCAGGTATCGCTTTTAGAAACTTTGAAATAATGGTGTATTCCGGAATAAATATATTTATTGCAACGAAAGTTATCGACTTTATTCAGGAAGGGACAAGCTATACTAAGGCTTTTTATATTTTTACTTCAGATCCTATAGGCATAAGAAATGCTATATTTGAAACACTTGACAGAGGTGTTACTTTTATTAAGGCAAAGGGCGGATACAGTAATGAAGATAAGGATATTTTGTTATGTGTTGTAAGCAGGATGGAAGTTGCTGTTTTAAGAGAACTTATTTCTGATATCGACCCTGAAGCATTTGTAATATTGGCTGAAGTCAGTGAAGTTCTCGGAGAAGGATTTAAAGGTGTAACAGAAGAATAAAATGAAGGAATTAATCATAAACGAAGAATTTATGGATATGAGACTTGATAGATTTATATCCAAAGTAACAGTTCTTTCAAAGGGCGAAATCCAAAAACTGTTAAGAAAGAAATGTATTAAGGTCAACGGGAAAAAGCAGGAAGGCAGTTATAGAACCAAAAAACTGGATAAAGTCCAGTTCTTTTTATCTGACGAAGTATTCAAAGAAGATAATCTACATAGTAAAGTAAGTATTAATAATTTAAATATCATATACGAAGATAAAAATATCGTACTTATTAATAAGCCTGCGGGAGTACTTTCTCAGGGTAATGGCAGCGATAAAGAAGATATCGTGAGTATGCTTATAAGCTATTTAAATACAAATTCTACAGGTATTGTTACAAGGCTTGATTTAAATACAAGCGGGATAGTGCTTGCGGGGAAAAATAGAAGAGCTTTAATGCTTTTAAACGAGATGTCTAAAAATAAATTGATCGATAAGAGATATTTGACTTTAGTACACGGTAATTTTAACAGAGAAGGTATAATTACTCATTATGGTATTAAGGACAATAAAGAAAATAAATTAATTCTTAGCAGTGAAAATGCTGAAGGTTCTTTTGAAGTAAGTGCAAATTTTAATATAAAAAAGAAATATAAAGATTATACTTTGCTTGAGGTAAAACTTATTACGGGTAAGACTCACCAAATCCGTTCACAGCTTGATACATTAGGTTTTCCTGTAGTCGGAGACAAAAAATATAACAAATCCAAACAATCTATTAATGAAAATAATTTTAAATTAAATAGACACTTTCTTCATTGTTATAAAGTGACATTAAAATATAGTGAAAAATATAAGGAATTGATTGAATTTGATAAAACATTTAAATGTGATCTCCCAAGGGAGTTAAAAAATGTTATTAGAAAGTTAGATGAGTAAAAATTCAATTTTATAGTTTCTATTTAGTAATTTGACAATATGTGATATATTTATTGATTATAATTAAAATAAATTTTGAGTTCTGTAATTTTATATACTTAATAGACGGAATTAGAAATTTAATATTTAATAATAGGTGAAAATAAACTATGGACATAAAGGATTTTATGAATAATAATAAAAAACTAATTATAGGAATAATTGTAATTTGTTTGATTTTATTAATATTCATCGGTTTTAGAAATGATGGGAAAGAGAAAATATCAATAGTAAACAAAAATATTGAAGCAGGAAAAAACGTAGATGTTTCCGGGTTAGTTAAATTAAAAGATAAATATAAAGATACTTATGTGATAGAACCTTTAAATAAGAATGTAAACTGTTTACAAGTTGGTAAAAAAACAATAAGTTACATATTAAGGGAAAAAGGAAGTACAGATAAAGAAGAGGTAAAAGTCGATTTTAATGTGATTGATACGACTCCTCCGATAATAAAAGAATTAGATATACTCAGCGTTCCTTTTAAAAGCAAATTTAATATAACTAAATTTATTGAGGCTGAAGATAATATAGACGGAAAACTTTCTGAGGATAAAATAAAAGTAGAAGGAAATGTTAATACTACAAAAATAGGAAAATATAGTATAAAAGTTACTGCCGAAGATTCCAGCGGCAATAAATCAGTAAAGAATATGGATATAAAGGTAATAAGACCTTATGCCACAATAGAAAAGATAAAGGGAATTGAAGGAAAGTACATCAATAAAAGTAAAAATCTGGTACTAAGTTTTTATGATAATTACGGAAGAGCCAGTTATTCTTTTGGTAAGACAGGGGACAGTCTAAATTACAGCGGTCATGTAAGCAGTATTCAAAAAAAAGGCAATGACATTACACTTTTGGTAAGTTATGATACTTCCGATTGGCAAAACGGAGAAAAGCCGGAGTATGAATTTGCACAAATGAAATTATATAGATCCGGTAATGACTTAAGGCTACAGAGTTTTTTGGATTATAAGAATATTGATTTATCATATGCCGGTAAAAGCTGGAATGATGTAAAAAATAGTTTTAATATAAATTAAAGACCTAATTTTTTTATTTGTTAAAGATGAAAATTAATATATTTATATTTTATAAAATAAATAGTTTCGAGCTTAATAATGATATATGGTAAGTATAAATTTATGATAATATTCTGTTAATGTTCAAAAACTATTATATACGATATAAGTGGTAATAAAAAAGACCTTATAAAAGGTCTTTTTTTATTATAATCCTAAATTATCATTGTTTACGAAGAATACTTTTATTCTGTCTTTGTTTCTTTGAAAACCTGTAAGTGTATAGAATATACAAATTTTGTCCATGCTTCTGCAGTTTGCACATCTGCCTAATTTCCTGCATGGCGTATCCATATCGAGTCTCTCGCAGTTCATCGGAGCAGTTTGTTCTTTTACTCTGTCTATGGCTGCGTCTACATCAGATACTATTTTATTGGGACTTGCAATTATAACTACATTATCAGGTCCGTATATAAGTGAAGAAACCCTGTTTCCCGTTCCGTCAACATTATATAGTTCTCCTTTTACTGTTATAGCGTTAGAACTCATGAAATAGTAATCCACAAAATTTGCTTCCATTGCAATTTGTCTTTTCTCTTCTTTTGTAGAGCCTTCTTTTTTTCTATCTTTAAAATCATAGCTCTTTATAAGTTCCGTTAGTCCGTCAATTTGCTTGATCGTGTAACTGCCTCCAAGGGCAGTAGTGGAACCTTCCGGTACCATTTCTTTAACAGCGTTTAATAACTCTTCTTTTCTTTCAAAATATCTTGCGTCCATGTTGTTTCTTTTAAGAGCGTCGATAGTTGTAAGTATTTTTTGTTTGTTAATTTTTTTTATACTTTCATTATAATCCATTTTATTCATCTCCTAATTATTCTTCATCAGGATCATCTAATTCTTCGTCCTGAGAAGGGACTTTAGCAATAGTTGAAATATTTACGTCTTCATCAAGAGTCATAACTTTTACACCGGATGTACTTCTGCCCATTTGAGAAATCCCGCTTGTGTCTATTCTTATAACGGTTCCGTCTATACTTATAACCATGATATCGTCTTTTTCTTTCTCTATTACACACATACCGGCAAGTTCCCCGGTTTTCTTTGTGACTTTATAGTTAAGGACACCTTTTCCCGCTCTTCCTTGTGTAGGATATAAGTTAGTTTTTGTTATTTTTCCGTAACCTTTTTCTGTAACAGATAGTACATAAGCATTTTCTGTGGCTATATCCATTCCTATAAGATGATCATCTTCTTTTAGGCTTATACCTTTAACGCCTTTGGAAACTCTTCCGATAGCTCTTACATCTGCCTCGTTGAACTTGATAGCGAGACCTTTATGTGTTCCAAGGATTATGTTTTGGTTGCCGTCTGTTAATGATACTCCGATGAGCTCATCGTCTTCCGCAAGGTTGATTGCTACTATACCATTTTTTCTTGATGAGTCGTATTCAGTTAGACTTGTCTTTTTAAATACTCCGTTTCTGGTTGCCATAACAAGATATTCATCATCTTTAAATTCTTTTATAGGTATAACTGCGGTTATTTTTTCTCCCGGGTCAAGTGCAAGGAGGTTAACTATAGCCGTACCTTTAGCTATTCTCGAAGCGTCAGGGATTTCATAACCTTTGAGTCTGTAAACTTTACCTTTGTTTGTAAAGAACATTATATAGTGATGTGTTGTTGTAAAGAATAAGTGTTTAACGAAGTCATTTTCTCTTGTAGAAAGAGCCGTAACACCTTTTCCGCCCCTCTTTTGAGTCTTATAAGTGCTTGCTGGAAGCCTCTTCACGTATCCGACATGAGTTATTGTAACTACGATGTCTTCTTCTTCAATCAGATCTTCCATGTCGAAGTCTTCATCGTCTACTTCAAAAGCTGTTCTTCTTTTGTCCCCGTACTTATCTTTTATTTCGGTAAGTTCTTCTTTGATGATACTCATTACAAGTTCGTCACTTGCAAGAACGCTTTCCAAGTATTCGATTGTTTTAAGAAGTTCCGCATATTCGTTTTCAAGTTTTTCTCTCTCTAAGCCCTGCAGTCTTCTAAGTCTCATATCGACTATAGCTTTTGCCTGCACTTCGGAAAGATCAAATCTTTCCATTAATTTTTCTTCAGCGTCATTATAACTTGCTCTGATGATTTTAATTATTTCATCTATATTATCGAGAGCGATAAGAAGACCTTCAACTATATGTGCTCTGGCTTTTGCCTTCTTTAAATCATATTCAGTCCTTCTTACGATTATATCTTTTTGGTGGTTTAAATAATGTACTAATATTTCTTTTAAGTTTAGTACTTTAGGTTGGTTATCTACAAGCGCAAGATTTATTACGCTGAAGGTATCCTGAAGCTGTGTATACTTATATAACTGATTTAAGATTATAGAAGCGTTTACGTCTTTTCTTAAATCTATACAAACTCTTATTCCGTTTCTGTCGGATTCATCTCTGATATCCGATATACCCACGACTTTTTTATCCCTAACCAAATCAGCGATTTTTTCAACCATTTTGGCTTTGTTTACCATATAAGGTATTTCTGTTACTACTATCCTTTGTCTTGTTTTGCTTATTTCCTCTATATGAGTTTTACTTCTAAGTTTGATTCTTCCTCTTCCCGTTGTATATGCGTTGTATATACCGGTTTTACCCATTATGATGCCGCCGGTAGGGAAGTCCGGTCCTTTGACATATTTAATCAAATCATTTATTTCTATATTTGGATCTTCTATCAAAGCTATTATAGCTTCTACGACTTCTCTTAAATTGTGAGGAGGGATGTTTGTCGCCATACCTACTGCTATACCGTTTGAACCATTTACAAGTAAATTAGGAAATCTACTTGGAAGCACTAATGGTTCTTTTAATGTTTCGTCAAAGTTAGGTGCATAGTCGACGGTTTCTTTTCCTATATCCCTAAGCATTTCACCTGTCATCTTAGTCATCTTAGCTTCGGTGTAACGCATAGCAGCTTGACTGTCACCGTCTATAGAACCGAAGTTACCGTGTCCGTCTACAAGTGGATATCTTGTTGAGAAATCCTGTGCGAGTCTAACCATTGCATCGTATATGGAACTGTCACCGTGAGGGTGATACTTACCCATTGTATCCCCGACGATTCTGGCGCTTTTTCTGTAAGGTTTGTCATATGTCAGATTAAGTTCCGACATAGCATATAATATCCTTCTATGTACCGGTTTTAAACCGTCTCTTACATCCGGAAGAGCTCTTCCGACGATTACGCTCATGGCATAATCTATATAAGAGGTCTGCATTTCTTCGACTATATCTCTGTCTTCAATCTTACCATGTATATCTTGAATTTCTTCTTTTTTTGCCATTCTTTATACCTCCTATATATCTAGGTTTTGAACCTTTCTTGCGTTTTCGGTTATGAAGTCTTTTCTAGGCTGTACTTGGTCTCCCATTAAAATAGAGAATATTTCATCTGCATATGCGGCGTCATCAATACTTACCTGAAGGAGAGTTCTGTTTTCAGGGTTCATCGTTGTATCCCAAAGCTGCTCACCGTTCATTTCTCCAAGACCTTTGTACCTTTGAAGACCTATTTTATCTCTTCCTATTTCCTGAAGCTTTTCTTCAAGCTGTTCATCCGAGTATAAGTACCATACTTTCTTTTGTTTTTCTAGTTTATATAGAGGCGGCTGTGCGATATAGACATATCCCGCATCGATAAGTCCTCTCATGTAACGATAGAAGAAAGTAAGTAATAATGTTCTGATATGAGCACCGTCGACATCGGCATCGGTCATGATTACGATTTTATGATATCTTGCCTTTTCGATGTTGAATTCTTCGGATATTCCCGTACCGAAAGCAGTGATCATTGAACGAATGGTGTCTGTATTTAAAATCCTATCCAGTCTTGCTTTTTCAACGTTAAGTATCTTACCTCTAAGAGGCAAGATAGCTTGTGTCTTTGAGTTTCTCCCAAGCTTTGCACTACCGCCCGCCGAATCCCCTTCGACTATATATATTTCACATTTAGAAGGATCTTTTTCTCTGCAGTCCGCAAGTTTGCCCGGAAGAGCCGTACTTTCAAGTACACTTTTTCTTCTTACCAAGTCTTTGGCTTTTCTTGCTGCTTTTCTTGCTCTTTGTGCAGTCAACGCTTTTTCAACGATTATCTTTGCTACCGGTGGATGTTCTTCGAGATAAGATGAAATATTATCTCCCACAGTGGTATCTACATATCCTCTTACTTCGGGATTACCGAGTTTTGTTTTTGTTTGTCCTTCGAATTCAGGGTCTGCAAGTTTTACACTTATTACTACGCAAAGACCTTCTCTGATATCATCTCCGGATAGGTTTTCTTCGTTGTCTTTAAGTATGTTATATTTTCTCGCATAAGCATTTATACTTCTAGTTAAAGCTGTTTTAAATCCATTTACATGCATACCGCCTTCAACAGTATTTATATTGTTGGCAAATGAATAAATACTTTCGGAGTAGCTTGTGGAAAACTGCATTGCAACTTCAAGCATACATACATCGCTTTCTTTTTCAAAGTAAATTACTTCCGGTGTTAATTTTTCTTTGCCTCTGTTTGCATAATCTACAAATTCAATGATACCGCCTTCGTAGTGAAAAGATTCTTCCTGGTCTTTGCCTTCTCTTGTATCTTTTAATGTTATATTAAGACCTTTATTTAAGAAAGCCAGTTCTCTTATCCTATGTTTTAGAGTATCATAATTGAAGACAAGCTCACTGAATATTTCTCCGTCGGGTTTAAAGAAGACAGTTGTACCTGTTTTTTTTGTTTTTCCTACGACTTCAAGTCCCGTCATAGGTTTTCCTCTTTCATATTTTTGCTCGTAAACTTGTCCGTTTTGATAGACATTTACGGTTAAATGTTCGGAAAGAGCATTAACTACGGATACCCCAACACCATGGAGCCCCCCGGAAACCTTATATGTACCAGAGTCGAATTTACCTCCGGCATGAAGCATTGTAAGTGCTATTTCCACCGCGGATTTTTTATATTTTTCATTCATTCCGGTAGGGATACCTCTACCGTCATCCTCTACTGTTATCGTGTCACCTTCACCTATGGTAACAACTATATTTTTACAGAATCCGGCTAAAGCTTCGTCCACACTGTTATCTACTATTTCGTAAACTAAGTGATGAAGTCCCTTTTCCCCGGTGCTGCCGATATACATTCCGGGTCTTTTTCTAACGGCTTCCAAGCCTTCTAATACTTTGATTTTACTAGCATCGTAATTGCTGTTTTGTTTAGCCACTATTTACCTCCTATTAAATTCCCTTTTTCTATTTTATATATTTTATAATCATCTATATCTTCCAAAAAAGAGTAATTGACACAAGTTATAAATGATTGTGTGTCCTTAATTAAGTTTAAGATTTGTTTTTGTCTGAATTTGTCTAAATCACTCATCACATCGTCCAGTAAGACGATAGGATAATCATCGAATTTATCATATAATAATTTTATTAAAGATAATTTCATGCATAGTGAAATACTTCTTTGCTGACCTTGGGATGCAAATTTTTTTGTATCAAGGTCATTGAGAAATATATTTATATCATCATGGTGAATGCCGATAGTTGTTGTCCCTTTCATAAGGTCATCATTTCTAGCATTCTTTAATGCTTTTTTGTATAAGCTTTTTATGTCTTTTAAGTCTTTTGCATTTTCAAGTACATTTGAAGAATAAAAAAATCTGACTTCCTCATCTTTGCTGACTTCCTTATTTAATTCATTAGTAATTTTTTCTATTTTTTTTAGTACGTTTATTCTTATTTTTATTATATCGCTTCCGATGGTATATAAAGTTTCATCGTAAACTTCAAGTAAGCTGGATGCTATGTTCCTCTTCGAATAATCCCTAAGGATAGCATTTCTCTGTTTAAGTGCTTTATTGTATTTCCTTAGAGCGCTGTGATAACTCGGGAATATATGGCTTATACTTTCATTCAAAAATTTTCTTCTGTCAGCGGGGTATCCTTTTATGATTTTTAAATCTTCCGGAGTGAACATTATAAGATTATATTCTCTTAAAAGTTCTGTCCTGCTTTTTACGGGAGAAGAATTGATTTCATATTTCCTTTTATCTTTTATGATACATTTTATAATAGTATCAATATCATCTTCTTTTATTACTTTTGCCGATATTTCAGAGTATTCTTCACCTTTTTTGATGAAGTTCAGAGTATTTTTCTCCCTGTGAGACATCCCGTTTAAAGTTAAAGAAAGGGCTTCTAAAAAATTAGTTTTGCCCTGTGCATTTTTCCCATAAAAAATATTATACTTTTTATTGAAGGAAGTATTTATTTTATTTATATTCCTAAAATTTGTGATCTCAATATTTTCTATATACATATAAAAAAACCCCTTTAGGTTTTATAAAAATATTATAGCATATATTGCTCTTTTTTGCTAGTGTTTTAGCTCATAAAAGCCCGTATTTTAAACTTTTTTAATACTTTTAAGAAGGACATTTGGGTATATGTATTTTAACTTTAAATTTGCCGATAAAAAGGAGCGGTAATAATTGAAAAATAAGACATTATGTAATTACTTGGAACATTTTGACATAGTTATTATTTAATAATTTTTCTTTAAAATAAGGACTATGTGTATTAATTTAGAATTTAATCGGATATTTTTAATATAATATTTGATTAAATCAGAATTTATTATATAATAGTTAAGATATTTTATAAAACGGAGTCGAATTTATGAAGAAATTTTTAAAAGAATCAAGTTTGTTTTACGGAGTAGTTATTTTTCTTTCATTATTTTTGTTTTTAAGACCCAGTACTATAGGAACACTAACTGCCGCTCAAATGGATATGCTTAAAAATCTGTATATTTACTTTACTATCGCGATGCTCCTTTGTCTTGGATGTTTGGCACTTAGAAGCTATTTGTATGCCAAAGTAAGATATGGGACAATAAAAAGTATCGAAGACAGAAGATATGGAAGGATCAATACATTCGTTTATCTGCTTATGCTGTTAGGTATCATAAATATACTGGGAGCTGTTTTTTACGAATTTCCTAAATTATATAAGTTGATGAATACCGGTCTTGGTGCAATACTTGGCGGATCAACGGGTTTAAGCTTTACCGTAACAGGGATGCTGATAATATTTATAGTATTTATATATGCTATTATTGCAACTCAGCTTATGGAAGAAGATTTACCGAGAAGAAGAAGAAGTGTTAAACTCGTTAAACTTGAAGTGACGGAATTCTTTAAAATATTCCTTCCTCATATTCCAACACTTATTTCACTTCTTATAGTTGTTAATTACATATTTGATGTTCAAAAATTAGTGAAATAAAAATTAATTTGTTAAAAAAGAAGAGTAAACCTCTTCTTTTTTGTTGTTAAATTGTTTTGGTTATGATATATTACCTTTTGGAAATAATAAAAAAATGACAAAAGCTATTTTTTTAAAATCTTATTATGATATAATAAAGATAAATATAGTTAATTAAGGAGATAATTTTAATGTACGCTAAAATGACGGATAATATAGGAGATGTAAATATCTCTACGGAAATCATTGAACAAATGGTTGGGCTTTGTGCCATGGAATGTTTCGGTATTGTCGGTATGGCAAGCAGAAGTGTTACCAACGGGATAATAGAACTGTTAAAAAAAGAAAACCTTAGAAAAGGTGTTAAGGTAGTAGATGAAGATGGAAGACTTGTTATCGATATTTACGTTATTGTTGAATTTGGCGTGAAAATTGTTACTGTTGCAGAAAATCTGATCGATACTGTAAAATATAATATAGAAAAACAAACGGGACTAAAAATCAAGAAAATCAACGTTCACGTTCAAAGCGTAAGAGCTAATCAATAAAATAACTACGAGGTTTTGGGATATGATAGATGCAAGTATGTTTAAAAAAGTGTTAAAAGGCGCTTATGCCAATTTGGAAAACAACAAACAAATGGTTAATAACCTTAATGTTTTCCCGGTTCCGGACGGGGATACCGGAACGAATATGTCTCTTACCGTTAAGACGGCGGTAGAGGAGATGAGTAAAGTTACGAGCGATAAAATAGGAGATGTTGCCGCAAGCATGTCAAGCGGTGCTCTTATGGGTGCCAGGGGAAACTCGGGTGTTATTTTATCTCAGCTTTTCAGAGGCTTTGCAAAAGGTTTAAAAGATGTCAAGGAAATAGATATCGATTCTTTGATCGGTGCATTTGAGCTTTCTACTAAAATGGCTTACAGAGCCGTTATGAAACCTACAGAAGGAACGATACTTACCGTTGCAAGAGAAATGAACGAGTTTGCAAAAGAACATGGGAAGAGTTATTCAAATGTCGAAGAATTTGTTTCTCATGTACTTGATGCGGGAGAAAAATCTCTTCAAAATACCCCAAATCTACTTCCTGTTCTAAAAGAAGCAGGTGTTGTAGATGCGGGAGGAAGAGGTCTTCTTTGTCTATTCGAAGGTGCATTAAAGGTACTTAGAGGCGAGGAAGTCATATTTATTGACGTTGAAGAAGTAGAAAAGGAAGAAAGCGGAGTAAAAGGATTTGAAATCGATTCTTCCGATATAAAATACGGATACTGTACTGAATTTCTAATAAAAGTTCATAAAGAAAATTTAAAATATGAAAGTGCCTTAACGGCGGCATTAAAAGATAAATTGACTCCTATCGGTGACTCACTGGTTGCTGTTCATGATAATGGTATCATTAAAATCCATGTTCACACCAATGTCCCTTGGAATGCGATGAAAATGGCTGCTACATGCGGAGATCTTTCCAAAATAAAGATAGAAAACATGAGAGAACAGCATAATGAAATAATCATTAAGAATGAAGAAGATAAAAAAGAAGATAATAAATATTCATCAGAAGAAAAAGAGTATATATTTATCGGTGTCGCTGCGGGAAGCGGTATGAGTAAAATTTTAAAAGATCTTGGTATGGATTATGTTATCGAAGGAGGTCAAACAATGAACCCTTCAACTCAGGATTTCCTTGATATAATAGATAACACCAACGGTAAAAATTATTTATTGATGCCTAATAATAAGAATATTATTATGGCGGCTACTCAGGCAAAAGATATAAGCGAAAAGAATATCGAAGTTGTTAAAACAAGAACCATTCCTGAATGTATTTCAGCCCTAATGGTATTTGAACCTGATTCAAGCCTTGAAGATAATGCAGAAAACATGAGCGAAGCTATGGAAGAAGTCAAAACAGGGCAAGTAACTTTTGCAGTAAGAGATACGAGCATAGGGGAGAAGAAGATTTCCGAAGGTGATATTTTAGGTATATTAGGCTCTGATATTGTAGCTGATACAAAAGATATAAGTGAAGCAACTTTAAGTTTGATCGATGAAATGGTAGATGATGACAGTGAACTTATAAGTATCTATTACGGTGAAGATGTAAAAGAAGCCGAAGCTGAAAAAATAGGTAAAATGGTTGAAGAAAAATATTCTGACTTGGATGTTGAAATAACATACGGAGGACAGCCTTTATATTATTATATTGTTAGCGTAGAATAAAAATGAGTTGTAAATTAAGCGATTTAAAGGGCGTTGGAGAGAAAAAAGAACAAGCTTTAAATAGTATGGGCATTTATACTTTAGAAGATTTACTTGACTATTATCCCAGGACTTATGAAGTCGTAGGAGATATCACTTCGATAAATAAAGTAAGACCGGGAACAAAAGCTTTGGTAAAGTGTACTTTTCTGGAAGCTCTTAAAACCAGGATAGTTAGAAAAAATTTAAAAATAACAAAAATAAAATTCTTAAGCGAAGGTAGTATTTTTCATGCTACCTTCTTTAATAATCCATATATATCCTCTTACTTCAAAAAAGATACTTCGTATAAACTATATGGAAAAGTCGAAAAAAATGGGAATTACTTTGAAATGGTATCTCCCAAATATTCAAAGTTAGAAGATAATGTTTCGATTAAAAACGGACTTAATCCGGTTTATCCTCTGTCTACAAAAAATAAACTTACAAATAAAGATTTTAAAAACTTTATATCATCTGCATTAAGTAAAGCAGATATCATAGATTATATTCCATTTGAGATAAAGAAGGAATATGATCTTATTTCGCTTAATGATGCATATAAAAATATTCACATTCCCAATTCTTTGGAAGATACTTTGAAAGCAAATGAACGAATTACATTTGATGAATTCTGCGGATTTAATTTATCTATTATTTTAAATAAAAATTTAAATCTCGGTAAAAAGGGTGAAATATTTGAGATAATAAATAAAGATAAATTTATGAATTTAATACCTTTTAAATTAACTCCTTCACAAAATAAGGTCATAACAGAGATTGAGGAAGATTTAATATCGGGAGTTAAGATGAACAGGCTGGTTCAAGGCGATGTGGGGAGCGGGAAGACCGTAGTTGCTTTATATTCAGTATATTTGACTGTATTAAATGGTTGTCAGGCAGCTTTTTGTGCTCCGACCAAAATACTTGCAATGCAGCATTATGAAAGCATAAAAGAGATATTTGATAAACTTGATGTTAAAGTTGAATTATTACATTCCAAAATGACAGCTAAAGAGAAGAGAGAAGCCTATGAGAGGATTGAGTGCGGCGAAAGCAAGATAATAGTCGGGACTCATGCAGTGTTCTCTTCCAAAGTAAAATATAATAATCTCGGACTGGCGGTCATAGATGAACAGCATAGGTTCGGTGTGGCTCAAAGGGGATTTTTAGATAAAAAAGGAGAGAGTGTACATACTCTTGTTATGAGCGCTACGCCCATTCCGAGAACACTTATGCTTAGTATATATAAGGATTTGGACGTAAGTATTATCGATAAAAAGCCGGGAGGCAGGAAAGAAATAAAGACATATTTTAAGGATTATTCTTATTATGACAGGATATATAGATTTGCCCTTAAGGAAATAGCTAAAAACAATCAAGTATATGTCGTATGTCCATCAATAGACAGCGATGATTTAGAGGCTGCGGAAAAAACTTATAAGAAGCTAAAAAAAACATATTTTAAAAATGTAAATGCTGCTTTGATACATGGGAAAATGGATGAAGATGAAAAAGAAAAAATTATGGAAGATTTTTATAACGGAAAAATAAGTGCTCTCATTGCTACAAGTGTCATAGAAGTGGGGATTGACAGTAAAAACGCAACACTTATAATAATAGAAGGTGCGGATAGGTTCGGACTTGCATCTCTTCATCAGTTAAGAGGCAGAGTAGGAAGAAATAATAAAGATTCTTACTGTATACTTTTAAGCGAAAATCCAAGTAAAAAGAGTATAGAAAGATTAAATTTCCTTTCAAAGAATAACGATGGTTTTGAAATTGCATTATTTGATTTAAAAACCAGAGGAAGCGGAGATATCCTCGGTTACCGACAAAGCGGTAAGGGAGGATACAATATATATAAGTTAATCGAAAACAGTGAGTTATTTAATAAATCCAAAACGGCAATGGATAAAATATTGAGTGATGATAATGAGGTAAATAGAAATTATTTAAAATATATAAAAAATAAGTATGATAATGTTACAAAAGATATTACGTGGAATTAGAGGTAAAAATGAGAGTAATAGCAGGAAAAATGAGAGGGACCAATTTGGAAAATCCCAAAGATAGAAGGGTCAGACCGACTACGGACAGGATTAAAGAAGATTTATTTAATATAATTATGCCTTATATCCCCGACAGCTTATTTTTGGATTTATTTTCTGGAAGCGGAGCAATAGGAATAGAAGCTATAAGCAGAGGGTGTAAAAAAAGTATTTTTGTAGATAATAATATGGACAGCTTTCGTCTGATTAAGAAAAATATAAAAAAGACCAAATGCGTAGAGCAGAGTACCGTAATAAAAAAAGATGCAATAAGTTTTGTAAATACCACGAAAGATAAGTTTGATGTCATATTTTTGGATCCTCCATATAATTATGAAAAACTGAAAAATTTGATAGAAAATGTCGTTAAATGTGATATACTATGTAAAGATGGGATATTGATTGTCGAACATGATAAGAATATACCTCTTGAGCCGGTTGAAAAATTGGTAAATATAAAAACAAAGTCTTATTCTCTTACAAGTATTGACTTTTTTGTTACGGAGGATTAAATGAAGAAAGCAATATATGCAGGAAGCTTTGACCCTATCACCAGCGGTCACGTTGATATAATAAAAAGAGGGGCGAAAGTTTTTGATAAAATATATGTGGTGTTGATGGAAAATACCACAAAGTCTCATTTGTTTTCACTTGACGAAAGAGTCAGATTTCTTAAAGAGAGTATAGAAGACTTGGGAGATAGAGTTGAGGTCGATGTTTATACAGGGCTTATTGCTGATTACTGCAATATAAAAGATACTTATATTTTAATAAGAGGACTTAGAGCCTTGACGGATTTTGAATATGAGTTTCAAATGGCAACTATAAACAGAAAGCTTAACAAGGAAGTAGAAAGTGTATTTTTTGTTGCGAGTAATGAATATACATATGTTTCTTCAAGTAATATTAAACAGATTGCGGAATTTGGAGGAGATGTTTCTACAATGGTTCCTGAATGTGTTAATAAAGCACTTATAGAAAAATATAAGGGAGAGTAAATATGAAAGTATTAGAATTATTGGATAAACTTCAAGATTTAGTTGAAAATGGTGCTACTGTTCCTTTTTCTACAAAGATTATTGTGGATCCTGATGAAGTTCTTGATTTGTTGGATGAAATCAGAGCAGAGATGCCGGGAGATTTAAAAGATGCAATAAGGATAAATGAACAAGAGAAAATGATTATAGGCAATGCGGAAAGAGAAGCTAACAAAATTATGAATGCCGCAGAAAGAAAAGTTAAAGAACTTATAGATTCCGATGAAATTACCAGAAGTGCATATAATAAAGCTGAAGATATGCTTAAAAAGGCTAATACGGAATCGCTTAATATGAGAATAGGTTCTATCGAATATTCTGCCGCAATGCTTAAAGATCTTCAGGATAAATTAAGGGATATGATCAATGTGGTGGAAGACAATAAGGTTGAACTAAAAGAGATGAGAAAGTCTGCTACAAACTCAAGACCGCCGGAAGTAAGAGAAGAAAAATAATTAAAAGAGATATGAAATCATATCTCTTTTTTTATTAAAGTAATTAGTGTTATTAAAGTAAAAGTATATACTGTGACAAATATCAATGAAGACGTCAAATTAAACATGAATGGTATTTTCATCCCTATATTAAAAGTAAGCGTAGCATCTTTAAGGAAAATAAAACTCAATATATATGATATTCCTCCCGATATCAAACCCAGAGATAGTTTTGATAACAGGTATTTTCCTATACTCAAATCTGTATTTGAAATGAATGAAATACATTGCATATTTGCACATAAGCCTCCGAATGATAAAAGGAAAGTTATTACACCTATCATAATAGGGGCAGAAATAAAATTAAGTTCGCTCAGACCTTTAATACCTATTGTCATTTCCATTATACCTTTAATAAAATTGGATAAAAACATATTTATTTTAAATGGAAGGATATCCAGATGTGTAAGTAATGTGGTATCCATTAAATTTATAATAAGTGAAAAAAACATTATGTAACCAAGTACGTTTATCAATGTATCCATACTGTTGCTTACGCTTTCTGCAAATATTTTCCCTACGTTATAATGTTTTTTATATGTTTGCTTATTTGAACCCATAAAAACATGATTTTCTCTTTTGAAAAATAATCGAGCATATATAAATAATGCCATATAAATGCTTGGGAGTATTATAAGACCGGACGCCGGAAGATTTAAAAAGGCAGTCGCTACCGTTCCTATAACGAATATAGGTCCCGGTGTAGAACAAATTGAAATCAGTTTATTTGCTTCATTAAATGACAGCTGATTATTAAGATACATCTCACTTAAGGTCTTGCTTCCTATTGGATAACCCGAAATCATACTTGTAATAAGCGGATATGCACCTTTTCCGCTTAATTTAAAGTATTTAGACATGAATGGGGAAAATATTTTAGCCATATATTTTGCATAGTCCAATTTAAAAAACATATTTGAAAGTACAAGAAATGGAAATAAAGAAGGAAGTACACTTGTAAAAAACAGCATACTGCCTTCTTTGACAGCTGCCATAGCTGTTTTTGTTTCTATGAATAAATATATTAAAATTGTCATTAAAATAATAAAATATAAAAAATTTTTCTTTTTCATATTTTAAATATATGCTACTTGTCCTTGTAAAATGCCATTTTATAAAAGTCAAGATTGAATTTATCGTGATTTACATTATATATATTATCCGCTTTAATATTTTTTTTGATTATTTCTTTATCCGGTTCATTTAATTTATTTATATCTTTATTATAATTATTAAATATTTTTATATCATTATTCTTTATCTGTTTTAATAATTCTCTGCCGTTGTTATTAAATCCCAATACTTTAATAAACTTCGGAGTATGCATTTTATATTTATTAAGTTCATCTTTAGTGTAGTTTGTAAGGATGTGGATTAAAATCCTTCTTATCCTATTCTTTGTATATCTTTTTGTTGATACTCGATTAAGCAAATCTTCTATATTTTCACTGTCAAATATGTTATTATAAATCCTGTTGTTAAGACCGATTTCCATATCTGCATAATTATATAGTTCTTCACTTTCCATTGATAAAATAATGTTTTTAATCGTGATGAAGTAATTGTCTATAACTTGGGAATTTGCCCTATTTAATGTTGAATAGAAGCTATATGAATTATTTGGAACGAAGTTACTTATATCTTCTCCTGATAGTATTTTTTCTCTGATACCAAAGGCACTTAAAAATTTATTGCTGCTGTCAGTACTTTTATATGATGCTGTCCTTTTTATAGGATAAGGTTTGATATTTGATTTTAACTTTATCAGTTCTTTGATGTATTCCATAGCCAAGATATTGTTGGGAGAACTCATGAAAGAGGTGTCTATATTTAAAATATCTTTAACTGCATTTTCTCTGGATGATATATAAGAATACCCTAATTTTAAATACTCTTTTAGTTTAATTTTATATTCTTCGCTCTCTGTTAAAAGGAACTTACATACTGCTGTTATATCTTCAAGTTTTTCACTGTCTTCCATTCCAAAACATAAATAATCTATTATGCCTAAACTATTTAAAATACTGACTGCCGAAGAAGAAAAAATTTCTGCGGTAGAGCATGCGTAAACAAATGGGAGCTCAATTACAAGATCTGCACCGTTTTTAACTGCAAATTCCGATTTTTTATATTTGTCTATTATTGATAGCTCTCCTCTTTGAGTGTAGTTTCCGCTCATTATACAAACTACATTATCCGCATTCAATTCTTTTTTTACATTTTCAATTTGATATTTATGTCCGTTATGAAAAGGGTTATATTCACTTATTATTCCGACGGTCTTCATGTTAAACCTCTTCTATTTCATTTTTACTTAAAAAGTATATGTAGCTGTGCTTCACTTTTTTGTTCAATAGTGTCGATATTGCTTTTTTATAATAGTTAAGCTGAACTTCAAATCCTTTTAAAAGTTCCTTCTTTTCATCCTCATTATTGTAATGGTTCGTTTTATAATCTACGAGTATCATAGCTCCGTCTTCTGTTTCAAAAGTTAAGTCTATTATCCCCTGAACAAGGATTTCTTCTTCACTGTCTATCCATTTACTAGTTATATCCTTTGCCTTTAACGCTAGGTTGAATGGAAGTTCTCTATATATTTTTTTTGAATTTAGAAGTTTTTTTCCTATTTTGCTGTTAAAGAAATTATAAATATAATTGATATCAATATTATCCACTTCTTCTTGTTTAAGCATTTTTTTATCTATAAATTCTCTGATTTGATTATCTATTTCTGATTTTAGATTTTCAGCTGTTTTAAGTTTATCAATATCGATTATTTCAAATATAAAGTGTATTATGTTTCCTTTTTCTGTACTTGAAAGAGCAGTTTTTTCCTGTTTGAATTTTGGTGCTTCCCTTAAGTTTATTACATTGTTTCCTACTTCAAGCAAATCTATATTTTTAAGACTGCTTACTCCTGCTTTCCTTGGAATAGTGGTATTTACTATATTTTTATATTTAAAGTTTAAATCACTTTTGACTTTATTTATTATTGTGCCCTCTAATTTGAATTCATCTTCTTTTTGTTTATTCTGTGTTGTTGATAACTCTGTTGATAAGTCTTCTATTTTGTTATTATATATTATAAAATTATTGTCTTCGTGAATTATATTATTCTCTTCATCGTATATTTTTTTAGTTAAAATCCCCTGCATGATCCATTCGATATATGAATTTGAAAATTCTACAGAGTAAGGTGTTACATTATTGGGCAGTTTTTCTATAAGTTTTTTAGTGTCTTTTGAGTATGATGTCAGTATCAGCTTTTCCTTTGCTCTTGTTAAAGCTACATATAACAGTCTCATTTCTTCGCTTAATATTTCATTGTTTTCGACTATTTTTGCACAAATCTTAAATATACTGTCTACTTTATACTTGTTATCCAAATCAATTAAAGAAGGGCATATTCCCAAATCCTTATTTAACATTATGGGTTTCTTCGTATCAAGCATATTAAACATCTTATGACACCCCATTAAAATAACTATAGGGAACTCTAAACCTTTGCTTTTATGTATGGACATGAAGTTTACGCTGTTCTCGCTGTCCTCGCTGAAAGCATATCCGCTTTCACTTTGGATCTTTGCGTAGTCCATGAAGTTTATAAATCCATATAATCCTTCATTTGAAAAACTTTCATATTCTTTAGCTTTTATGAGCAGTGTTTTCATGTTGTTTACTCTTATATTCCCAAAAGGAAGAGCACTCATATAATCCATGATATTGGTTTCTTCGTATATGCTTGATATTAAGTCCATAACCGATGTATATAGACTTCTATCACTGTAATCATTTATTACTTTAAGCATATTTCTTACTTTATCTTTTAAGGTTATATTTACATCTGCTTTATCTATAAATGACATTATGCTTTTGTAGTAATGACTTTCTCTAGTGGAAATCTTTATTTCCAGCAGTTCATCCACTGTAAAATTGAATATGGGACTTCTCATTACCGATAAAAGGGTAATATCATCTTTAAAGTTGTTAATAATGCTTAAAAAATCCTTGATAGTTTCAATTTCAAGAGTCTTAAAATATTCTATTTCTTTTTCGCTCATTACCGGTATCGAGTATTTATTGAATATTTCTTTAACGTTCTTAATCCTCATATTTGCACTTCTGTGAAGTATACAAATATCGCTGAACTTAACTTTTCTGTATTCTTTAAGTTCCGGATCGTAAATATCTGTTCCGATAAGGTTATTTATCATTAAAGCTATATATGTTATTTCGCTTTCTTCAGTGCTGAGTTCACTTAACTCTGAGTCAATTGAGTCAACACCGGCCGTATCCTTATTGATAAGATGAACTTCGATTTTATTTTCTATTTCTTCATCTCTGCCGGCTATTAACCTTTCATTTTCATCGTAGTTTATTTTTCCTATTTTCTCTGACATTATCTTTTCAAACAAATAATTTATTCCATTTATTATATTTCTATTTGTTCTGAAGTTAGTGTTCATATAAATAGTTTCATTTATTTTTTCATTTTTCTTATATTTATCTATCCTATCTAAAAATATTTCCGGTTCAGCTTGTCTGAAACGATAAATACTTTGTTTTACATCTCCTACTGTAAATAAATTGTTTTCTTTGATTACTTTATTGATAATTGCTTCCTGTACAAGGTTTGTATCCTGATATTCATCTACGAAAACGTAGTCGAACTTAGATAAGATTTCTACTCTTGCCTTTTCATCTTCAAGTATTTTAAGGCATAAATGCTCTGTGTCTTTAAATTCGAGGACTCCTTTTTCTGCTTTTAGATGTGTGTAATATGTATCAAAATCTATGATCGCCTTTTCGATGACGTTCATATGAGGATAGAGATTATGAACCACGTTTATGATATCTTTATAATTAAATGTTAAAATGTTTAGTGCTTTTTTTAATATATCTTTACTTTCGTTCCTGAGATTTTGAACTTCTGCTTTTTCTTCTGCTTTTAGCCCACCGGCTTTAAATCTTTTAAATATATCTGAGGGTTTTAAGGTGATAAATTTTTCTAAATCATTCTTCATTATATTTTGTGCGTTTTTAAGCCCGTCCAAATCCATGTTTAAAATTTCCAGTAAATCATCTTTTGCTTCATATCCTATTGCATTATCTTTAGCCTTAGATGAATAATCGAGAGCCAACGATAAATATCCGTTTATTTTATCTTTGATTATATCTATATATATACTATTTTCTATATCTGCATAGTCAGTATTAAATAATTCAACTTTTTCTCTCAGCCATTTAAAAGGATTTGGTCTATTGTAAATAAAGAAATATATTTCCTTTAATATATTTTTAAACTCTTCCTCATCGGAATTAAAAGAATAAGATAGGGAAGTATTTATAAAATCCTTATCTTCTTTTTTGTACCTATCTTCAAAAAGCATATCGAATGCTTCGTCCATAAGTATGTTTGCATTGGTGGAATCTATTATTTTAAATGCGGGGTCTACATCGACAAGGTGATAATATTCCCTTATTATACTTATGCAGAATGAGTGAAGAGTGGATATATTTGCTTTTTCAAGGTTGGAAATTTGGTCAAAGAGATATCTTTTGTCGTTACCTTTTTCTTTTATTTTAGAATATAGAAGCTTTCTTATTTTTTCTTTCATTCCGCTTGCAGCCGCATTTGTAAAAGTAACCACCAAAAATTTATCTATGTCTGTTTTTTCTTCCAGCATCAATCTGATAATCCTGTTTGTAAGTATTGCGGTTTTACCGCATCCGGCACCTGCACTTATAAGGAGGTTTTTATTATCTGTATTGATAGCATCACTTTGGCTTTTAGTCCAGTTCATTTTCGGCCTCCTTTGAGAGTAGTTCTTTTATTTCTTTATTAGGCAAATTGCTAAGTTTGTTATAGTTATTATCTTTAAAACAAGTATCAAATTTGCAAATATTATTATATTTGCACCATTCACAAGGTGTAGAGTTGTTTTTATCTATATAAGGATGAATTTCTATTTTACCTTCTGCTATATCATCTATTATTTCTTTAGCTTTATTTTTTGTGTGAATGATTAAATTTGAAAAGTCTTCGCTTGAAAGCATATTCGTTTTATCTCTGTTCACCTTGATGGAATTTTTATTATTATCTATTTTATCCATTAATTCTTTGTCATCTAAAACTACGCCGTCAAGTTTATTTTCTTTTACCGCTTCCTTTATTTCTTTTAAGGAAGATGAGCTTTTTATATTTTCTATAGGCGGTGTGATTTTGAAATAGAAAGCCCCCGCAGGTTTTTTGTCTTCATTATTTGTTGCCGCAGTCAAATATATAGGAAGCTGCATGCTTATACCATAGTAACTTTTTATAAAATCAAAAGTGGCGTTTCCTGTTTTATAGTCTATTACTTTTACATAGCTGCCATTTTCATCTTCATAACTATCTACTCTGTCTATTATCCCGTGGATTGTCATTAAATTATTTTTATTAGTAACGATTTTTATCGCTTCTTCATTTTCCTCACTGAATTTGCTTTCTGTAGATGTTATTTTAAAATTGCTTCTGTTAAGCTCCGATACAATCGTACTTAAAGAATAGTTAGCATTACGAATAAGCTTACTTTTAAAGTAGGCACTGTTGATGATATTTTTAAGTTTTCCGGAAGAATATTTATCTATTATATCATTGGTTATATCAAAAGATATTTTTTCTATTTCATGTTTTTCTATATTCTCTGTGTCTATTTCTTTCTCTATTATCTTCCTTGAAAATTCCGATATTATTTCATGGAGTATGTTTCCTATATCCGGTTTATTTATTTTATTCTTTTTTCTCTCTTTTGGCTTGAGAGCATAAGAAACGAAGTAACTAAAAGGACATTTTGCGTAGGTTTCCAGCCTGCTTATGCTAGTTACTATTTCGCCTTTATATATTTCATCTACCAGCTTCTTATTTTGTATTACGGCTTTGTTATTAAATGATAAAGCACTGTTCATGATATCTATTAAATACTTTCCTTTATCATCTTCTTCATATAAGTCATATATCGTATCCCATAGAGTATTTACTTTATCATTAGTACTTTTATGTAGTTTATTGTTTAATAAATATTTAAAGGTTGCTTCATAGTTTGATATCAAACTTAAATTATCTTCAAGGTTATTTTTATCAATAGTTTCGATTTTAATCTTTGGCATTATATCCTTGATTTTAAAGATAATGGAGCTGGGAAGAAGTTCATCACCGCTGGTACCGGTAATCGGGTAAGAAATAAATATCTTCTTTTCGGTCTTTAATATAACGCTTGCTAGGAAATATCTTTCTTCGTCTATTTTATATTGTTCTGTAGTTCTTAGATTAATGCCTTCATTAATAGCCATAAGTTTTTCTTTATTTGAAAAAATACCGCTGGAATTTGCGAAGTTGCTTGGAAGAACTCCGTCGTTCACTCCCAGTATAAATAAATATTTTATTTCGCTGCTCCTGCTTCTGGATAAACTTGCTATATTCACACTGTCTATGGTTGACGGTATTATTCCTATTTTAAGTGAATTAAATCCGCTTTCCAGTACTTTAGTGTACTCACTTAATGACAGTTTTTCATTTCCCAGGAAATCATAGATTTGTTCAAGTGCAGTGATTATACTGTTGTGAATTTGAGCATATTTATTTGCATTTTCATAATCTTCTTTATATTTGAATTTATTTACTAGGTCGATTATTTTTTCATATAATCCGAATTCTTCCATGAAGTCATATAATATATTTGTTATTTCTTTAACAGATGTTTTGTCTTTTAAGTTATTTCGTAGATTTATCAAAGGAAGCATGAATTCATCTTTTTTTTCATTTAAATAATTCAAATCATATTCATTATCCGGATTGTTTCTTTTAAAATCTACAGTCCACATAGTGCCTTTGATGCCTAATTCGAGAGCGTAATTTTCAAAGGTTTCTATGTCATTTTTAGATAAATCGGTCAGTCCGGTCTTTAAAAAGGATATAATATCATGGGTCTTGAAATTGTCGCTTACTATGTTTAATATTTTTAAAATACCTCGTAAGATATTTGTATCCATAATGCTCGTTGTGTTATCGAGAAAAAAGCTGATATTATGTTTTTTGAATGTCTCGCTTATTAATTCTTTATAAGTGTCATAATCAGAAGGGAGAACTTGAATATCCTTAAAGTCCGCGTTTTCCTCTTTTACTAATTTAAGTATGCTAAGAGCTGTCCTTTCTACTTCTTCATATACTGTAGAGGCTTTGAATATTTCTATGTTATTGATTTCACCTTCGAAGGTATTGGTGTCGTATGAAAATATATTATCTGCCAGAAATTTTATATCTTTTTCTTTTTCGTCTTCTTTATCGACTTCGGTAACTATTTCTTCATCGTTATCCTTTGCAAGTTTTCTTAATTTATATAATGTATCATCTATTATTCTGTAGGATTCGTTATTTGTATCTTCTTTTGTATTGGTTGTAAAAAGAAAAGTTTGATTTATGCTCTTATTTGAAATAGCTTCAATTAAGCTATACACGTTTCTGTCAAAGCCTTCAAATCCGAAATAATAAATGCTGGTATTATCCAAAAATCTTACATTATCAAGTACAGAACTTGCGTATAAAGTTACATCTTCAAAATCCAGAAAATCCTCTGATAAAAAATCATTATAAGATTTATATATTTTATGTATATCAAGAGCCTTTCTATAGAAATAATCCTCTTCGTTTTTGTTATCAAAATTATCCGGATTTAAATCTTCGCTGCTTACATTGCTCTTTTTAAGTTCGCTGAATAATTCGCTTAAATTTTCATTGAAAGATGCTTTGTTTGTTAAAGATTTAAAGCATGTGAGTTCATTTTTTAATTTATTTAAGATAACTTTTATTATCATACTTTTCCCGCTGTCATCAAGTACGGGAGGCATTTCACTTCTTGTTTTTGATATAATTCTATTTGTAAGTCTTTTTATACTAAGCACTTCAATATCAATAAGCCCCTTTGCACTCAGTTTATCCGTAAGCATTCTTTCTGTTTCTACGGTAAACTGTTCAGGGACTAAGAAAAATACTTTATTGACATTTTGATTTTCGAGTTCGTTTCTGATATCTCTACTTGCTTTAAAGAAAGCTTTTTCTTCGATATAGCTTAGTATGATTTTTATCATTATCGTTATCCTTAATCATTTTCAAATAGTTTTATTTTTTCCAGCTTATCTATATTGATTTTAAGTCTTTTTATATAAGATACGAATTCCAATATATCAGCTGTAGTGTAAAGGGTCTTATGGCTTGTTCCGCTATTTTTAAGTAAATTTTTATCTTTTAAATACATCCTTACATTTTCAACCATTTGCTCTGCAGGATCAAGTAAAGTCAAATCATTATATATATTATTTATTTCCTTTTCTATTATAGGGAAATGGGAACAGCCCAAAATCAGGTTTTTGACATTTTTATCTTTATCTAATATAGGTTCTATACATTCTTTGATGAGCTGATTTAAAAGAGGTTTGTTTTCGATTTGACTGTCTATGACTTTAGGCAGTCTTGTAGAATCATTTGATATTATATTAATATCTTTATTTATTTTATTTATCTCTTTATTGTATGATCCGCTGTTAACCGTTGCTTTTGTGGCAATAAGCCCTATTAAATCATCATCTGTTTCGTTACATTTTTTTATTGCCAGTTCGCTTCCCGCTTTTACTATGCTGAATATAGGAACTGTTGAAGTAAGTTTATCTATATGAGAAGAAATGGTGTTGCATGCGAGCAGCACCGCCTTTACACCTTGTTCTTCCAAATAACGTATCATCTTATTTGCAAGCATAATTATTTCTTCTTCAGATTTATTTCCGTAGGGCATTCTTTTCGTGTCGCCCAAATATATGATATTTTCATTAGGCAAGAGCCTTTCGGTTTGTTTGAAGACTGTAAGTCCACCCACTCCGCTGTCCAGTATGCCTATAGGTTGATTTTTGTTCATTAAAATATGACCTCTTTATGTAAAAATTTTAAATATTCTCAGTGATTATTCTATCACAAAAAACATAACATTAAAACAGATATAAATAATATGATTCATGGTAGTTATAGGGAGTTAATATGAAATTTTTTTATGTTTTTAATTATGATAGATATAAAGATGACTTTGTTCTGACTAAAAAAGAAATATTTATAAACAAGTTACATAAACTATTTTTTGGCTATCCTAAAATGATAGAGCCTTCAAATATAAAGGACAGCAGTTTCAAATTGATTGCAAAAATTTTATTTGTTAATAATGACGAAATTATAAGAGGTCGTAATTTAGAAAGAATAAATAAAGAAATTGAACAAGAGGATATACAATTTCTTTGTTTGGAAAATGATGTAGACCGAAAAATATTTGAAGATGTAGGTTTGTCAATATTAGACGGAAGGGAACTTCGTTTTAAAACTTTATTTGAAAAGGTGAAGAAAATCATTGAGTCTCCGGATAAAATTCAAATAGGTTTAATGATAGATGGCAAATCAAATTATGAATACATTAAGATGATTTGCGAATATTTTCCACTGGTGATTTTTTTTGTTAATAATCCATATTTAGGGGATAATATTTCTGGTAATATTTTAAAAGATATCGGAAGCAGTATATATGTAAGTAAAGATATAAACTCTTCAAAGAGCTGTGAATTGATATTTGATTTAAGCAGAGAAACTTTCAGTGATAAAATAAACATTATAAAAACCGATAATTATATTTCATTATATAAAAAGAAAGAAATAGTAGAAGCAAAACGAAAAATCAATAATATAAAAGTCAGGTGTCCAAATATTAATATTGAAAGAAGCAATGTTAAAAATTTGGAATTATCTTTTTTAGAGGCTCTTATGTACGAGGATAAAGTAGTAAAAAGTAAGAATGACATAATAAATGTAGATTTAGATAAATATTTATATGATAAATGTTTTAAATTGATTTTTTTTAATGAGGAGTAATACTTGACAGGAATGTCCTTAGTATTTATAATATACAGATTGATTGAGAATTAGAAAATAAATTAAGAGGTATCGAAATGGCTGATAAAGAAGTAATTTTATCAAAAAAAGGATATAAAGAATTAGAAGAAAAACTGAATTATCTAAAAGATGTAAAAAGACACGAAGTAGCATCTAAGATAAAAGCTGCCAGAGAATTCGGTGATTTAAGTGAAAATGCCGAATACGATGAAGCAAAACAGGAACAAGGTTTTATAGAAGGCGAAATAAGAGAAATCGAATATAAACTTAAGAATGCGGTTATATTTGATGATACAAATAAAGCAAGCGGCGTAGTTTCTCTTGGCAGTGATGTTAAAGTATATGATACTGACTTTGATGAGGAAGTTGTTTATACTATTGTAGGCAGCGAAGAAGTTGATTTGGATAATAACAAAATATCGAATGAATCACCTATAGGAAGTGCTCTTTTAGGTAAAAAAGTCGGTGAAATTGCAAAAGTTCAAGTTCCTGATGGTATAGTAGATTTAAAAATATTAGAAGTTAAATAATAAGGTAGGTCAAAAGTATGAGTGATTTCTATGATAACGCACCTGAAGTAGTTAAAGTAAGAATTGATAAATTTAAAGAATTAACCGATGAAGGCAAATATCCATATAAAGAAAGCAGATTTGAATATAATGCTTACTGTAAAGATATAAATGAAAAGTTTGAAGAATATGAAGGTAAGAAAGTAAAACTTGCCGGTAGGCTTATGTCTAAAAGAGGACAGGGGAAAGTTGGATTTTATGATCTTATGGACTCTAGCGGAAGGATTCAGCTATTCATTAAAAAAGATGTGGTAGGCGAAGACGAATATGCATTGATAAAAGCATATGATATCGGAGATATTTTGGGCGTTGACGGCGAAGTTTTTAAGACTCAAAGAGGTCAGATCTCTGTCAGAGTAGAAAAAGTTATATTACTTAGCAAATCAATTCAAGTCTTACCTGAAAAGTTTCATGGACTAAAAGACCCTGAGCTTAGATACAGACAAAGATATGTCGATTTAATAATGAACCCTGAAGTAAAAGATGTTTTCTTGATGCGTTCAAAAATCGTAAAATGCATGAGAGATTTTATGGACGGTGAAGGTTTTGTAGAAGTTGAGACTCCTGTTCTCGGTACTTTGGCAGGTGGGGCTAATGCGAGACCTTTTATTACACATCATAATACTTTGGATATCCCTATGTATATGAGAATAGCTACCGAACTGCCTTTAAAAAGGTTGGTAGTAGGTGGTTTTGATAAAGTATATGAAATCGGAAGAATATTCAGAAATGAAGGAATGGATGCAACTCATAACCCTGAGTTTACAACAATGGAATCATACCAAGCATATGCTGACTTCAATGATGTTATGAATATGAGTGAAAAAATGTATGAATATATTGCAAGTAAAACTTTAGGTAAAACTACTGTTGCGTTTGGAGATAACGAAATATCACTTAAAGCACCGTTTAGAAGAGTGAAGATGGTTGATCTTATCACTGAAGAAACAGGTGTAGATTTTGATAAAATAACAGACATAGAAGTTGCAAGAGAAGAAGCTAAAAAATTAAATGTAATACCTGAAGAAGAATGGGGTATCGGTAAAATAATAGAAGAAGTGTTTGAAGAACATTGTGAAGCAAAGTTAATCCAGCCTACTTTTGTTACACATCATCCGGTGGAGATTTCTCCGCTCGCTAAAAAGTGTATGGATGATGATAGATATACTCAAAGATTTGAACTATTCATAGCAGGTCATGAATACTGTAACGGATTTAGTGAACTTAATGACCCATTTGATCAAAGAGAAAGATTTGCGGCTCAAATGGAAAAGAAAGCAACAGGGGATGATGAAGCTCATCCTTACGATACCGATTTTATTAATGCACTTGAAGTCGGACTTCCGCCTACGGGAGGAGTTGGCTTTGGTGTAGACAGATTAGTTATGCTTCTTACTAATCAAAGTTCCATAAGAGACGTAATTTTATTCCCTACAATGAAACCGGTAGAATAAATTTAATTATAAAGGATCATTAATTGGTCCTTTTTTTATTTTTTATATTATAATTATGTATAAAAAATAAATTTAAGGGTAATTATTACTAGTGAACTATTAAATACACGATAAAATATTAAAAAAAATTCAAAATAATTTATTTAATTTTTTGAAAAAAACTGCAAGTTTTTATGAAAATGCAATAATTTTTACTTCTTGAAACCCGTTCTATAAAAGGGTTTAAGAAAAACTGTAAAATTTTATAAAAAAAGTTGTCAAAAAGCTTGACAAAACTTTATGTATTTGATAGAATAACTGAGCTGTCTGAGAAACAGATGTTTCACAAAACAGCGAGCTAATGATACAAAAGAATAAGAGAATAAGAAGAACGAATTAAAAAGCAGAAATGTAATTTAAGTCAGTGAAATTTGAGATATGAGTCGGAATTAAGAACAACCAAGATGAGTATCAGCCTTAGTGCTGAAACGATATTATTTTGAGAGTTTGATCCTGGCTCAGGACGAACGCTGGCGGCGTGCTTAACACATGCA